>NZ_JAWJBQ010000007.1:0-191971 GCF_046535955.1 Pseudoalteromonas sp. SIMBA_162
AACCAACAGAAGCATATTCCACTTAATATAATAGTCAGTTACTTTTAAATTAAGTGGCTTGGTCGAACTATAAGGCATTAAAGCAGGAAAATTTACAGTTGGCTGTTTTCACTGCGTTCAACATTTTAGCCAACTATAAATTTCCTCTTAATGAGGCGTTAAGTTGCTCTGAGGATACACGTGAAATTTCTACCCGTAATAATATTATTTATTTCCAGTGTAACTTTGGCAAATGAAGACCCATGTGAAAGAACTGATTACCCTGTAACAACGGTTAAAGAGTTTAAAACATTAGCAGACAACAGTTTTCCTTCTGTATATAGACAAGATGACAATTCGAAAGTAACTGTCACTGTATTAAAGCTTAAAAGCATCATTGAAAAAGAAATGCGGAGCCATCGTCCTTATTTAAAAAAGGCAAAAGAGCATCTTTTATCCTCTTTGCAGAAATTATCAACTACAGAGAGTATAAACGAGAAAGAACTATGGCTTAATGCAAGCAACATGAATAGTGAAGAGCAACAAGTTGCATCGCATGTTATGGCTGGTATTCAGGAAGCTTTTGTAATTGCGCTATTTACAGAGTCAGCGTTTGTTGAAGTAAATAATCAACCAATCAAAAAGCTACAGGTAAGGTTCTTGGAGGGTGTAGATGAAACAATCACTACCCATGAACATAATAAGGTAAAAAATATTCGCTTTGAAAGTGGTAATACATTAGTTTTCCAAAAGTGTTGGCTCGCAAAGTAGCAACTTAACAAGCAAATTAACAGGACAAAAAACAGTTGGTTTTGCTCCTGCGTCGCTATTTTAACCAACTATTTTTTGCCCATTATTTGGGCGTTAGGCTTGGTGCGTCTAAAACAGGCCTAATAAATAGAAATAAAAAGGACTTAGTAGTGTCGCAATATGAACTTTACCAAAGCCAAGAATTTAGAGAGGCCCTTAAAGAGTGTAAAATTTTTCGTCTTAAATATCCGAGGGGAGCGCATTATAATGACGGGTTCGAATTGCTGGGGAAATTGGTTTTTACCGACGGAAAATTATTGTTGGAAGGGTTAGGCGCTATAGGGGCAAACTACTTATTACACAAAGAAAAACCAGAATGTTGGTGTCCTCCACCTTTTGATGTGGAGGGAATTAAGTATTGGATTGAGTATAAAAATGAATGCGAATGTTTCGGGTACAAAACATATATCCGTATCGGAACTGAAACCTCAGATTTTTCAATAGAATTCAATTTTAATTCCACTAGCTGGTACGATGTAATAATAGAAGATGTACAGCGAGCTATATCCTTTGAAAGAATCCTTATTTCTAATGGAATATTATAATTCAAAAAAAGCCTAACAAATGCGTCCAATTGACACTTTGGCCGTCGCTCTGTTTTGGGGTTGCTCCGCAACTTTACCCCAAAACTCCACTATGGCCAAAGTGCAATTGACGCAGGCGTTATATAACTATCAGGATCGAGTAGTGACCAAATTCATTTTTATAATTAGCATTATTTTAATAGCTTTTGGGCTAATTATGTTTATATCTGATTTCTTGCCCGTAGATATGTTTAACGGTGGCGGAGAGGACGAGTACCTTAAAGCAGTACCAAGTGACTCATTTTCTTGGTCGCAATATCGCTTACATGCACTAATTGTTGGTATTGCTTTGTTTGCAGTTAGTAAATTTACTAATATCTTTGGTTAGTGTTAAAGTTATATAACAAGCTAATAAATAAGGACAAAAAACAGTTGGCTGTTTTCGTTCCTCAACATTTTAGCCAACAATTTTTTGCCCATTATTAGGGCGTTATGTGTAAAGGTATGTTTTGAGCGAAGTCGAAGTTAAGAAAAGTTTCAAAGTTATATTTACTGGTGTATTTAGTGCAGTATTAACTGCTGGCTTTTTGTTTGTTGTTAGCTTTGCGTTAATACCCGATTTTGGCTTTTCAGTAGCAGGATTTTTTGGCTCGTATTATTTAAACGTTAAAGGTTTACTAGTTTACGCAATTGTTTTTTATGCCTTGTGGGCTGCATATAAAAAGAATGAACAATATTACGTAAAAAAACATTTAGAAGAACAGAAGTAATTTACACATAACAAGCTGTTTAACAAGGAAAAAATACAGTTGGCATTTGCTCCTTCGTCGCTTATTTTAGCCAACTATATTTTGCCCATTAACAGGGCGTTATATTTAAAGGGAACATATGAACCAAAGGGGTCAAATCTTGACTTCAGACATCAAAGAGCGAACTGTACGAGTATTGGTTAGCAAACAAAGACTGAAGACTCAGAAACTCATTCAATTTTAGCGGTTTATTACTTTTTAAACACACGTTGATATTTAAAACAGTAACTTTACGTTGTTGTTTTTTATGCCTACTATTTAGAACCAAAGGGGTCAAATCTTGACTTCAGGCATTAAAGAGCGAACTGTACAAGCACTGGTTAGTATACAAAGACTGAAGACCTAGAAATTCATTCAATTTTAGCGGTTTATTACTTTTAAACACACGTTAATTGTTTAAAACGGTAACTTAAGGTTGTCGTTTTTATGCCTACTATTTAAGTTTATTTTAAGCTTGTTCAGTTATTGTAACTAATACTTAAATTCCAGAATCATTAAACCATTGAACTGACTTAGTAACTCATTTTATGTTTTAGATCATTAAGCAGTGAGTGATTAAAGGTTAGCCTGTAAACATATACTCATACGCATAAGTGAGCTTTTAACTTTAATTCGTTTTTTAGGAGTTATTATGAATTTTAAAAACACAACGACTCATTACAATACACTCTCTATAGCCTTACACTGGCTTATGTTTATTTTGATAGTCACTGTTTACGGCAGTATAGAACTACGTGAATTATTTGAGAAAGGCACTGAAACCCGTGATGCCTTTAAAATGTGGCACTTTATGTTGGGTTTATCGGTGCTAGCTTTAGTTAGTGTGAGGGTAGTTGCGCGTTTAGTGGGTGGTGCAGCACCTGCCATACAACCTGAGCCTGCAAAGTGGCAAGATAAGTTAGCTAAATTTGTACACCTTGCGCTGTATGTGTTTATGTTTGCTATGCCTATAGCTGGTTGGCTAATTTTGAGTTTAGCAGGTAAACCCATCCCGTTTTTTGGTTTAGAGTTGCCTGCATTGGCCGCTCAAAACTTTGAACTTGCTAAAAGTATTAAAGAGATACATCAAACCGCAGGGGAAGTGGGGTATTACTTAATAGGTTTACATGCGGCTGCGGCTTTATTTCACCATTATCTTTTGGCTGATAATACGGTATCGCGAATGCGTTTGCCGAAATACTATAAATAATAAAATGAACGGAGCCGACCTTTAATTTTGCCTTTAATGTTTGGTGACTGATATTTAGCTGGTACATCCTTAAACGTTGCGCTTTTAAATTAAACTATTTGAGTGCGTTAGCAGCAAAGAACCAAATGTTGCTCTTTTAGCTTTAAAAGCTTTAGTTAGTATTTTTATAATTATTGGGTTACTGTTTGCTAAATTCAATTTTTGAAGGCAAGGGTATGGAATTTTTATATCATATTTTAAATTGGGGTTCCCCTTTAGGTTTGGGGTTATTCTTTTTTCTTTCATGTGCTGGCACTGGCATACTATTTTGGGGTTTATCTCAATTTAAAAAAAGCTCTACCACTAATCAATAACGTGGTTTGTTTTTAGCTGGGCCTTTGTTTAAACAACATTTACCGTTCAGTTGCTCAAAGGCCTTAGTTAGAACGCTTTATATTAATCCTGAATATTTGTTATTGGTACCGTCCTTATAAACTGTGTTGGTTTTGTGGGTGTACAATAGATTTTTATTTGCATAATTTGTAATTGAGCCACATAAACAATTTACCAAAAACTGTCCTTCGCTCTTATTTAGTTCCTCAATATTAAAAATATTATTGGGCTATCTATGTCCTGTTCATTTTTGTTTAGCTAATCTGTTATAACTAACTTCATAATAATAAAGTGCATTTGGTACTTACAAAGCGAACAAATGAACAAAATAAAATCGTTGATTACTCAATTTATTAATGCAATGCAAAAACGACCGGGCTTACTGGCTGTTTTAGCGTTTTGCTCTGGTATTGCAAGCTACGTGCTAGTTGATAGAAAGGAGTCGTTTGCGCAAGTTGTTGCTTTAGTTTTACTTATAAGCTGGTTGTGGTTAATTGTAGATAATTGGCTTCGTGATAAAGTTGAAGAACGATTTGGTGTGAGTGTTTCACCTAATGTAACACGCTTTGCTCTACAAATGATTCAGCAAGAGAGTTTGTTTTTTGCGCTACCATTTTTTTTAGTTGTAACCCAGTGGGACCATCCTCAAGCAGTATTTACATCACTTATTATTTTGTGTGCGGTTGCATCGGTTATTGATCCTTTCTATTACAAAAAATTAGCTAAAAATAGAACGCTATTTACGGTGTTTCATAACTTTGCTTTGTTTGTAGTTTTACTTGTTACATTGCCTATTTTGTTTAGCTTAACAACCAGTCAAAGTTTAGCTGCTGCGCTAGTTATAGCCGTTGTATTAACATTACCTAGTCTTACTAATTTAATGCCTAATGCGCCATGGTGGCGTTTACCTATTTTAGCAATAATTTTATTCAGTTTGAGTGTAGGCATATGGCAATTAAAAAGCTTTGTTCCACCTGCCGCGCTGCACCTAACAAGCATTACATTAGCGCATGAGGTAAATGAGCAAAGTAAAAAACCGATAGGAAATATTAACTCGTTAAATGAACGCTCGTTACACGCAAAAGGGCTTTATACATGGACAGCGGTAAAAGCACCGCGAGGGTTAAACGAAAAGATATTTCATGTATGGACACACAATAAAAAGCAGGTAGATAAAATAGCGCTTAATATCAGCGGTGGGCGTAAAAGTGGTTACAGAGCATGGACACACAAAGTAAATTTTCCACAAAACGCGGCAGGAAAGTGGCAAGTTAAGGTTATGACTGAATCAGGCCAGTTAATTGGTTTAACTAAATTTACGGTGACGCTTTAATACAAGCTGCACAAAAATTTGATAAGTGATAAATAAATTAATAAGGACTGTACGTATTAAAAAATTATTGTTAACTATCAAAGGGCTTGATAGGCTGTATTAGTAAACGTATTACATTTATTAAGCAAGGAAGAACGATGAACAGTGATGTTTTAATACCTCATTTACCCGAACCAACAATGTCTGCTTTGGTTACAAAAATATATGTGACTGAGGGGCGACACGTAAAAAAAGATGACACATTACTTGATGTGGAAACTGATAAAGTTGTTCTTGAAATTGTTGCCATGGCTAACGGAGTTGTCACCAAGATAAATATAAATGAAGGTGAACAGGTTAGCTCAAACCAAGTGGTGATGCAGTTTGAATATGACGAAATAACCGAGGAGCTAATACAAGCCCCTTTGAGTGATAAACCTGAATTTCAAAATAACACCAGCGACGTAGACCAAATTAACACCCATGATATTCAGAGCTCAGTCACTGAAACACCCATTCATAATGAAATAATAAATCTAGAGCCAACGATTGATGATCCCAAACAGGCTTGCTTGGATAAACATAATGATACGCCACATACAGAATCTAAAATAGACACCGGAGCACAGCTACCTCAAGAAGTAAGCCATAGTGGTGAGAGTAAAGGGGTGTTTTATATGGTTGCTGTACTAGTGGTAGGCATTATTATTGGTGTAACAGCGAGTCGCTTTATATTTAATTAGTGGAGTAAACGCCAAAAGCGTGGGCTTTTGGCGTAAAATAAAATTAGTTAGCTAATAGCCATTCGCTTAACAAGCGTACACCATAGCCTGTGCCGCCAGGTGATAGTTCACCTTTTCCTTTTTTAACTAACGCGTTACCTGCTATATCAATATGAACCCAACGGGTTTCACCCGCAAAATGCTCTAAAAACGTTGCTGCAGTGGTTGCGCCAGGTCCGCCAGACCCTACGTTTGTTATGTCGGCAATGTCTGATTTAAGCATATCTTTATAACCTAATGGTAAACGCCATAGGTTTTCGTTTACCTGCTCGCCTGCAAGTGTTAGCTGATTTACGAGTGTGTCGTCTTTTGAGAAAACAGCCGCATACTCGTTACCAACAGCACGAATTTTTGAACCAGTAAGTGTAGCCACATCAATCATTATGCTTGGGTTGAAGTGCTTACGTGCATACCACATTGCATCACTTAAAACTAAACGGCCTTCGGCGTCGGTGTTGAGTATTTCAACACTTAAGCCTTCAGCTGTTCGAACAACATCGCCAGGCGCTACTGCAAATTGCGAAACCATATTTGCCGCCATGCCCATTACAGCTACAACGTTTTTGTCGGCTTTGGCCATAGCCATTGCTTTAACCGTACCGAGTACAGCTGCAGCGCCCGCCATGTCTGATTTCATACGTGCGATAGATGCACCTGTTTTAATACTATAACCACCCGAGTCGAATGTTATACCTTTACCTACTAACGCAATGGGGTCGTCATTAGAGCCTTTATAATGGGCAACGACTAAGCGAGCACCCTGATCACTACCGCGGCCAACGGCTTCTAATGCGCCCATACCAAGCTCTTTAAGTTGTTCAGGCTTTAAAACTGTAATGGTCACGCCTAACGATTCAAGCTCTTTTGCAGCATTTGCAAAATCAACTGGCGTCATTTCAGTGGCTACTTCAGAGGTAAGGTCGCGTGCTAAAAATACACCGGCCTGAATACTTTCTAGCTGTTTATACGTCGCTTTCGTCTTTTTTGTGCTATCGACATCAAACGAGTAAGTCACTGTTTGCGTGCTAGGTGTTTGTTTGTATTTTTCAAAGCGATGGTCACGCAGGTTTGCGCCATGCGCAAAGTTTGCAGCTAGTAAATGGTTTGCATCAACACCCGTTACATCGTCAAATAATACATTGGCGGTATCTGCTTTATATTTAACTAATTGAGCGTGTACGTTTCCGCCTAATTTAGCAATGCGTGCTTTATTAAACTCGTTTTGTTTACCAGTTCCGACAACTAATATACGTTTGTAGTTACTATTAAGTGGGGCAATCAGCTGTGTTGTTTTGGCGTATTTACCTTCAAAGTTTTCAACATCAATTATACGTTGCAGCTGTCCATTAAATTGTTTGTCGAGGTTTTTAAATTGGTTGTTTTTTCCATCTTGGCTATAAAACACAATTAATGTGTGTGCATCGTTGTCTACTTTAGAAGAAAACGAAAACTGTGCTGCGTGTGTATTTAAACTAGCGCTTATTGCCAGCGTTAAGAGAGAGGCTTTAATTATGTGTTTCATCGTTCACCTAAGATTAATTTAAAACTGTTTTTTACCTATTTTTGACTGCTTAGTTAAGTGCGATAAGCTGAAACGGCAATTAAGAGCGACGTATAACGGCATAAAAAATACGTTATAAATTTATTTGCATGTCGGTGATACTAGGCTTAATGTAAAACAAAATGTTTACATGGAGTTATATTATGAAGTTTTTATTGTTTTTAGGCACTGTGCGTGAGAGCTCCCCCCCTAAACCAGTACGTCTTGGAAGTAGAGTTAGTAAAGCGTGTTTATTGTGTTTGCAGTCACACTTTAGTGAACATGAATTTGAAATAATTGATGCGTTAGATTACCCAAACGACGCTGTATTTAAACCCCACTTTGCATATACACAGCACAATGCCCCCACTAAACTTAACAATTTGGCCGATAAAATTAAATCTGCTGATGGCTACATAATGATCAGCCCTGAATATAATCACTCTATGAGCCCTGCATTAGCTGATCTTCTCAATCATTTTGGTAGTTCACTGTTTTCGTATAAACCCAGTGCGATTGTTTCTTATTCTGCTGGGCAGTGGGGTGGGGTTCGTGCTGCAATTAGTATGCGCACTTTTTTATCAGAACTTGGGTGTTTACCAGTATCGTCGATGATTCATGTTCCAAAGGCACAGGATGTGTTTAACGAGCTTGGAGGGTGTGCTACTGATGATCAGACCTCGTGGTTTAACTATTTTTCTCGTACATTTAATCAATTAATATGGTGGGCTGAGGCCGCTAAAATACAGGCTGAATGTAAAAACCCTCATAATATGATTGCAAGCTTTAAAACAAACCCCGCGCAGCGAAATGCGCCTAAAACGACTACTAATTAAGTTACTGTAATTTAAATTATATGTATTTGTACTTTTTGGGTCATCAAAGAGTAGAAAAACCGGTTAGGCGAAATTTTGCAAATAAGTACCCATTTACAGCTACACTGTATTTATATACAGTGTAGCTGTTGCGTTAATAAATACTAAAACAATAAACTAAGTGTTAGGCGTGCAGTTCTAGGCTCAATAGGGTGAAAATGATTATCTTCAACGCCTTGAGCGGGCTCACCGGCTAAACGCGACGCATAATAGTAATCTATATCGTGGTCGGTACTGTTAAACAAGTTAAGTAATTCAAAGTCTACTTTCCAATGGGTTTGCTTATAGCTCACAGAGCTATTAACTACCGTTAGCGGGTTTGAGCGCTTATCACCGTCGTCTGTTAATGTGCGTTTACCAATATGGCGTACCCTGATCGATGATTGCCATTGTTTACTTAAGTGCCAATTTAAACCTGTACTTGCTACAACGGGTACAGCGCCTTCTATGTAATTGTTATTGTCATTTATATCTAAGCGAGAATGTGTAAACGAGGCTTCTAAATCAATATTAAATTGGTCACTAATCCAGTAATAGGCACTTATTTCTAACCCATAACGCTTAGACGCATCACTTGGCTCTGTATTACCAGCATCTCCAACAAATAATAGTTCTGAGTCGAGTTTTAACCACCAAAGCGCAGCTGACATATTATATTTTTTTTCATCAGCAAATCGTAATCCAATTTCAGCGCCTTCACTTTTTACTAATAGATCGACCCGTTCGGCTTGATCACCTGTTACTGGGTCGATATTTATTGTGGAGCCGCGCGCATCGTTAGAGTGAAAAGATTGCCCCCAATTTGCATAGGCAGCTAGCAATTGAGTAAAGCGATAATTTAAGCTTGCTTTAAAACTGATTAAATCATCACTTGCTTTACCTGAGTTTACGGCGGTAATACTGGTTACATTTGTATCAAAATAGTCGTACCTTACACCTGCTGTTGCTTCTAGTTTTGGAGTAAATAAAAGTTTAGACTCCCAAAAGCTTGAATAACTCGTTTGCTTGAGTGCATCTTGCCTTACAGTGCTTAGCTGCTCTCTGGCTTTAGTGTTATAAAGCCCAACGTTATCTATATCGTCGTGTTTAAGCTCAAGCCCTGCAGTGTGTTGCATGTTTATGCCTGATGTTTTAGTTTCAAACTGATAACTTAAAGTGGTGCCATAAATATTGCGGCTATCTTGCTGATTAAACTGATCGCCATTAATTGGGTCATTTAAAAAATAACTGAAATTAGAATATAGGTTTAAATCGTAATTTATTACATAAGCGCTGGCTTTCAAATGCTCCCCTTGCCAATTACCCGATAAACTATAACGGCTAGAGCTGCCGCCAAGAGTGGTGTCGAGCGAGCCTAATTGTGTTATTAAGTTTTGCGAAACAGCACGCTGTGGAATTTGATCGGCTGAGTTCCATGTGTTGTCGTATGCCATTGCACTTATTGATAGGTCACCATTAAATGCTTTACCAACATAGCGTAGTAGGGCATTTTTTTTATTCACGTCTTCGTTTATGTCATCCCAAGGGCCGTCGTAGCCTTGCCACTCAGCAGCCGCAATAAGTTTACCTTTTTTAAGGATAGTTGAGCCAAGTACTACCGCGCGTTTATAGTTATCTTCACCAATACTTAGTTCTATTTGCTGATGTTTAACATTATCAACCAGTTTAAACTGTGCACTACCAGCACTTGAAAAATCACCTTGGCTTGCGCTATATGAACCCTTTTGATAGTTAATGGTAGAAATAGATTCGGGAATTATAAAGTTTAGATCGGTGTAACCTTGGCCGTGTCCGTGGCTACGCATGTTGATAGGCATACCATCGATACTTGTGGCAAAGTCGGTCCCATGGTCTAAGTTAAATCCTCTAATAAAGTATTGGTTTGCTTTACCTGAGCCACTGTGTTGAGTAACCGCCATCCCGGGAATGAGCTCTAACATTTCAGCGCTTCTTAGCATTGGGCGCTGCTCAATTTCACCTTGGCCAATAATGCCGCTAGAAGCACTGATTGATTCGCCAATTAAACCATCACGGTGCCCATATACAGTGAGCTTTTCTATATTGGCATGTACATAACCGCTATATAATGTGCCGATAGTTAAAATTGCTAATGTTTTCATCCTTAAAGTCCTATTTATTATGTTTACTATTCAGTGCTGTTTAAATTAAAACGACTAAGTAAACCTTTTGGATGCAACATTGAGTGTTTTATTATCCAAATAGGGCTTAAGTTTGAAAACTATATTGGTGCTATTGTAATGTCGTTATATAAAACTAATAATCAGAGTGTTAAAACTTACCAGTAATCACATAATTAGAGAGCCTGTATTGAAAGCCAAAGAAATTCGAAATTTTTACATTAACGAAGAGCAATCCGTATATTTGCTGTCGCATCGTGATGCTAAAAAACATCGCCAGTGGCTTAATATTTGTATTAAACAACTTACTTTGCTTGGTTATAAAAATGTAGAAATGATTGGCTCAGGTGCATTTGGGTTTGTCTTTGCAGGTGAAGACGACAAAGGCTTGCCTTGGGTGTTTAAGTTTTCACGGATTACGCTTGCTCAAAGTGTACGTGACCGTCTTGAAGACGAAGCGTATATGCTTTCACAAATTAATAATCCGCTGGTGCCTAAATTTTATGCGTTTGAGCGCATTAAAAAGCAGGGCATTTTAATGATGGCGCGCGCCATGGGAGAAGACCTTGAAAAAGTGTCGCTTAAAGAGGGGCGATTTAGCGCAGCTAAAATAATGGCATTAGCCGTTAAATTACGTAATGTATTACTTGATTTAAGTAATCACAAAAATGGGTTAAGTGCTCAACCAATTGTGCATGGAGATATAAAACCTTCAAATTTGGTGTGGGATGCGCAAACAGATGCTTTATCTTTAGTTGATTGGGGGAGTTCAGTATATGCCCAATTACACAGTAACGGTGAGCCCGTAGCCAGTAACTTTATGGATTTAATGTCGGGAGATTTAAGCACGACCAATGCGCGTATGGGAGATGTGTACTTTATAGGCGAAGCGCAAATGTCGGGTGAGCAATCATCCCCGCGGTTTGATGAGCAAGGTGTTGCAGCAACTTTATATGCATTAGCGTCTGCACAGTCTTGCCGATTTGGTGCGCAGGCTATTCCTGCAATTTCTTTAGGGCTACCTATAGAGCTCGCTAACGTTATAGATGGCATGCTCAGTAAAAGTAAAACAGTACGTGATGCTGCAGGCGATTACTTTATACGTAATATACCAAAAATGGCAAAAGCGTATTTACCCGATCTTAAATTAACACAGCAAAAAGCCGCCATCCCGTTTTGGTACGGTACCGATGAAGCGCCAGATACTGTAGTTTATAGCTCGCGTAAACAGTTTTTACGCCAAGCTGACCACAACCAACAGTTACTAGATGTAAATGATGCCCAGTTAGACCGATACTACAAAGAATTTTTATTTGATACTGGCGACACCGAAAAAGCATTTTTGGCCTCCATAAGCCGGCTTGCGAAATACCCAGCCGTGGGCGGGCTTAGTTTTCATTGGAAAGATGAATCGTTGTTTATTGAGTCGTCATTAATAATGCACGATGAGTCATTAGGCAAAGCATTTACAGATTCAATAAACAATACAGTGATGTTAGCCCAAGCAATTAACCAAAAAGGGCTATTTAAATGTTGTTTATTTGATGCACGTAAAACCATTCAATTAGAGCGAGATGGAACCGGTGCATTTAAGTTTGATAGTCTTCCTGAGCTAGATTATGAAGTTGTGAGTGTTAAAGCTAACGAAATAACCCGGCCACATTCATACTTTGAAGATGGTAAAGATCCCGATGAGCAATTACAGCTTCCTAAAAAGGTAATTAAATGTGTATTTGAGCTAAACCAAATACACCATACTGGTTGTATTATTTTTGAAGCCTTGCCTGACAGAATGAAAATTCACCACTACTACAGGCTACTCGACTCGACAAAAGAGGTCGAATTTAAACGTTTGTTAAATAAACTAATGCAATATGCTGTAAACATTACCGATGTGGGCGTTGCGGGCTTTATGAAGCTACCCTATAAAAATACACGAGAGTTTGATTTGTGTGCACAACAAGCTGAGCAATTCTTTCCTAAAAACCCAAAACGCGTATAACGTGTCAGCTTTTGTAATGGGTTTATTTGGCTTGGTAAATCAGCCTAATACTTTAAAATAACTCACTATGCGGAGACAATGGCTCTAGCTCAAATTGATGAATAAGCTGTTGCTTTTTATTGGTAGCGGTAATTTTATAAGTTTGTTTACTACGGTTATTGGCAAATAAATTAATATTGAATTTTACATTGTCTGTCATTAGAGGTGTGAATCTGCCGGTAATGGTAATTTGATCAACAAATGTATTGTTACCGTTGTGCGTCGTTTCTGGATGTAATAACAGCCCTTCAATCGAAAAGCGATATTGCTGATCAGACAAATAC
Source organism: Pseudoalteromonas sp. SIMBA_162 (assembly GCF_046535955.1). NCBI lineage: Bacteria > Pseudomonadati > Pseudomonadota > Gammaproteobacteria > Alteromonadales > Pseudoalteromonadaceae > Pseudoalteromonas > Pseudoalteromonas sp. SIMBA_162. The sequence goes on from NZ_JAWJBQ010000007.1 coordinate 12,656, forward strand.
ACGTGCTTTTTAACCTGTTTACTAATGTGATTACGATATTTATTAAATTCAGTGAGTGAAAGTGTCCCATCGTTGTTTTCGTCAACGCCTAACAATGACGACGCAGGAAGCGACAGCACAACAAACACATGCTCCTCAACAACATTAAGGGTGCCATGTTGTGCAACTATTAAGTGAGCATGTGTTTTTTGAGATATACAAAAAGCGATAATAATTCCCCCAATGTTATGTATTAATTTTGAAAGGCGCATAACTTAAAGCTCTCCTTTTACACAACGCTGAAAAAACGGGTAAGTGTCAGTTGCATAGTAGTGATAAATACCATCTGGAAATTCCGGTGTTACGCCAATACGGCCATTGCATTCATCTAAATCGCCTGAACCTGCAACGTATTCCCAGTCTTGTGCAAATGTTCCTAATGGGTAAATGTCGGTAGAAGGTCTGTTTGTACTGACTGTGGTAACGTGTTGGTAACTGCCTGTCATTGCAACGAGTTCAGAAGTGGCGTCGGTTGAATCTGAGTAACCATAACGTGCATAAATAGGAAAGCCATCTGCAGCCCAGCCTATTAATGTCATGGTTGTTTCATTACCGCCTTGCATTGTTATAAACCCTTCGGGCATTCCATGGTAATGATACGTCCCATCTGGTTGCACATGGGCATTGTTAGCATCTGTGCCAAAACTAAATGTAGTTTGGCTTAAAGCTTCTATATTCCAGTTGCCGCTATTATCACCTAGGTCGCAATTTTCACCTGAGTCATCACAGCTACCACCTGTGCCGGCATCAATTTTAACGCCATTTAAAACAAGCCCTGTTATACCGCGAGGGCCGCCCATCATCGTAGCGGATGATGACTGAATCGGTGTTAATGTAAAGCTTTCATTTACTGATTGTTCTGCGATGGTGTTGGGGTTAGCCGGATTAGGAAAAGTGCCTACGTCGTGGTCAGGAATTCCATTAGCAATGATGTCACGCGTTGTGCCTGTGCATGTCCAGTCAGCTGAGCTTGTTGTTTGTACAGAGTCAGCGTTGTTGTATTCGTTGTAAGCGTACTCACATAAAACATTGTGTGTAGAACCATTTGCATCAGCATTTGAACCGTCAACTGTTGTGCTATCAGTTATTACGTCGCTTATTGAAGTATTTTGCTCAGAACCACCGCATGCAACAAGTGATGAGATTGCAGTAAAGCACACAATTAGTTTAAATTGTGCAACTGAATTTTTAGAAATACTATTTACTAGGGATGTACACATAACTTTGAACTCACTGATAAAGAGATCAAAATATTATTCTGTAATTGTGCAAGCAATGTGCAAATATAAATGAAAATTATGTAATTAAGCTTTTATATAAGACTAAACCAACGGTTTATTATAAAATTTTGGTATATAAGTAAGTACAGGTTGGATGAATGGCAAAGTTAAAACCCAGCGTTACGCTCCAGAGTTATGGTATTTATTCAACTTGGGATAGTAGTAGCAAGGCTCTTCCACAAATTGAGCAATTCACTACCGATGTGATTGCTGAAATAGACGTAGAATTTGGGCTAATAGTAAATATAAAAAAAGCCAAAGGTGAAAAACTACATTTTTGTATTTACCATCCAGACATACCTAACGAAGAGGGGGATGTTATGCCGCCTTTTGAAGGCGTTGAATACGTTAAAGATAACGATTGGCACTTTTATCTTGGTGATACATTATGGGAGCCCATCAACAATAAACTAGGCCCATGGCGAATGACTTTAACGATGAATAATAAAATAATTGCAGATAAAACATTTAATGTTGCATTAGAAGCGCAACAAACAGAAGTAGATTTTTGGAAAAAGCGCGGGTACTAGTTCCTAGGCACAACGGCAACATAGGTTTAAATAAGCTAAATTACTCGGTTTACATAGTTATCGTGCTGCAACGCTAAGAACTAGTTGCAATAAAGCATAAAAAAAGCCAATAAAAATTGGCTTTTTAAACTCACTGTTAATTACCCCAAGGGTTACTTGGATTAGACCGTTGCTTGCGTTCTCGAGCACGTTGTTTGGTGGCTTTTTTAGCTTGAATGCGTTTTGCGTCACTAAAGCTTAGTTCACAAGGTTCACCTGGTTTATGATCGGCCGGTATAACACGATCACGCGGCGGTAACTCGTACTGAACATCATCTGGTTTAGGTAAGTTTTTAAGGCGATAAAGGTAAAAATTTTCTACCTTTTCTTGTGCCCATTGGGTTTTACGTAAAAATTTTACAGCAGATTTAATATCTGGATTATTTTTAAAACAATTAAGCTGCAAGTAAGCATGCAGGAGTTCCCACCCGTATTGCTCAACCAGCTCTTCAACCACTTGTTCTAATTTTACGCCTTGCAGTGGATTATTACTGAAAAGTTCTTGGTTGCTCATAGGTGTTGCCTCGTTATTAAAATACAAAATGTATTATAAATTTAAAAACGAGGCTTTAATAGTGTAAACAGCCTAACCTTGGCAATTAACTACAACGCGGCCACGAATTTTACCTTCCATGAGTTGCTCGGCGTTTTCAATTACTTGTTCGAGTGTAATTTCTGTTGAAATTTTATCTAAATAGTCAGCTTTTACTAATGTAGCTAACCTTTCCCATGCTTCAATTCTGTCTGTTTTTGGTCGCATAACACTATCGATTCCAATAAGTGAAACACCTCGTAAAATAAAGGGCGCGACTGATGCGGGTAAATCCATGCCTTGAGCTAAACCACATGCAGTGACAACACCACCGTATTTAAGCGACGCACAAATATTTGCAAGCGTATGGCTGCCAACAGAATCTATAGCTGCAGCAAAACGTTCTTTTTGAAGTGGCTTCCCCGGGTTTGATAACTCATCTCTGTTAATTATTTGAGATGCACCAAGTTCTTTTAAGTATTCGCTTTGATCTACTCGTCCTGTGGCGGCGGTTACGTTATAGCCGAGCTGACTTAATAAATAAATAGCAAAACTGCCAACACCACCGTTTGCACCTGTAACTAAAATTTCACCATCGTCAGGTTTAACTCCTTGTTTTTCGAGTGCTATAACGCTCAACATAGCGGTATAACCGGCAGTCCCAATTTGCATTGCTTGTTTTGGACTAATAGCAGCGGGTAGGGGAATTAACCAGTCACTATTTAGTGCTGCTTTTTGTGCAAGGCCGCCCCAATGTTTTTCGCCAACACCAAAACCATTTAAAATAACATGATCGCCATTTTTAAATTCATCGCTGGTGGAGGTTGTTACAGTGCCTACTAAATCTATACCGGGCACCATCGGAAAGGTTCTCACTACCGGGCCTTTACCTGTAATGGCTAGACCGTCTTTATAGTTTAATGTGCTGTACAACACATTTATTGTGGTATTTTCGTCAGGTAAATCATTTTCGTTAAGCTGCGCTAAAGAAGCGCTGTAGTTATTGTCTTCTTTATTAATAACAATGGCTTTAATTGGGTTATTCATATCATATCCTTTTAGACCGATCGTCTTTTAATTTGTAAATAAAAGTGCATTATGTAAGTAATGCACGCAAAAACATTTCAGTGTATAACGTAAGGGGTGTACTTGACTTGGTAAGTTTTGCTCGCATTACTGCGCCTTCCCAACCAATCCAAAAGTACTCGCTCATTAATTGTGTATTGACAGTTTTAGAAATAGTGCCTTGCTGTTTAGCTTGATTTAAACAGTTTTCAATTTGTTTTTGCCAAGCTGTGTAGCTTTGCATTAAGCGATTTTTAAATTCGTCGCTCAAGTGATTTAATTCTTGGTTTAAATTACCGACTAAGCAACCGCGTTTATAATCGTACTTACTCATGCCTTTAATGGCACTTTGTGTAAAGTTTACTATGCGTTCCAGCGGAGGAATATTTTGTTGATCGAGGTAATGGTTTAGCTTTGCAATAAAGTAACTGTCGTAGGCGTCAACCAACGCAATGCCATAGGCTTCTTTGCTTTTAAAGTAATGGTAAAAAGAGCCTTTGGGTACTGAGGCTTTTTTTAATATTGTATCGAGTCCTGTGGCACTAAAGCCAAACTCTGTTAACGTTTCTAAACCTGTACGTATAAGTAACGCTTTAGTATCGGCGTTATCTCTGGCTATTTTAGGAGGACGGCCACGTCGTGGAGTTACTGTATTATTTTTGTTCATACCTATATATTAGACCGATCGGCTTTTAATGTGCAAGTACTAAATTCATCTGTTTAAAAATATTTTATGAATTACATTTTTGTTTGAACTTCAGTTATTTTTATTAGTCAATAATTATGGTTGATACACAAATTGTGCGACTTAGTAATTAATGATTTTAGATAGATGCTTAAGTTGTTTATTGTAGTGGTATGACCAGGTTGATTCTTTAAATGTTAATTCATTTTTGCATCAGCAGCTTAGTTAATGTCAAACAATTTAATTGTTTTTGTTATTTGAACTTTACATTTTTATTAACTATTCATTAATTGTAGATTTCACTTATGCTACAAAATATATAATTAAAAAAGGTGAGGATAATACCGATGAAGAGACAGAAAAGAGATCGTTTAGAAAGAGCTCATTCTCAAGGTTTCAAAGCAGGTTTAGCAGGTCGTTCTAAAGAGCTATGCCCTTATCAACAGATAGATCCAAAGTCAGAGTGGTTAGGTGGATGGCGAGAGGCAATTGAAAATCGAAATATGTATAAAACCTAATTATTACCCAAATTTAAGCAAAAAGGCCTCCGAATTGGAGGCCTTTTTGTATTTATATTGTAAATCTATTAAAAAGACGTGGTGTCTTGAAATAAACCTACTTTTAAATCTTTGGCTTCATATATTACGCGGCCGTCTACTTCAACAGTGCCATCTGCAACACCCATGAAGAGTTTACGTTTAATTACGCGTTTCATTTCAAGGCGGTAGGTTACTTTTTTAGACGTTGGAAGTATTTGGCCTGTAAATTTAACTTCACCTACACCTAAAGCGCGCCCAAGACCTGGACCACCTGACCAACCAAGATAAAAACCCACTAGTTGCCACATTGCATCAAGGCCTAAACACCCTGGCATAACAGGGTCACCTTTAAAGTGACAATCGAAAAACCAAAGGGTCGGGTCAATATCAAGCTCAGCAATTATTTCACCTTTACCGTGGCTTCCACCATCAGCATTTATAGAGGTAATGCGGTCCATCATTAACATGTTATCGCTAGGTAAACGACAGTTGCCTTCACCAAACATTTCACCTTGACCACATAGGATCAATTCTTCTTTTGTATAGCTGTTTTTAGGTTCCATAACTCTTTATCTTCGCTTAGAAATTGCCCGTACTTTAGCGTACACTTGTACGCTAAACAACTCGGAGCAGTTAAATACCTACTATATTGAGTATTAAATCATCAATCAAACAATGCGTTAGGTTTTTGCTTTATAAAACCGCGCAATTACAATCAAAAATCATTATAATTAACGCTGTCTTATAACTAGTCTAAAGGAAGTTTATGATCCTTTTTGTTAACTCACTTACTGTGATAGATTTTTCTTACTTATGTAACAAACGCGGCGCCGTTGGCGAGAGCTGGATTGTTGATTTAACTTTGCACGGTAAACTTAACGACGAGTCTATGGTGTTAGACTTTGGATTAGTTAAAAAACAAATTAAAGGTATTATTGATGAATGTATTGATCACCGTTTAGCTATTCCTAATAGCATAAATGGTTCAGTGACTGAATTTGATGAGCACAAAACACTAGATTGCACTTTTGGCGACAACCACCACTTGGCAATGAGTGCACCGCATCAAGCCTATTGTATGATTGATGCCGATGAAATTAATGTGGAGTCGGTAACTGCATTTTTAGTTGATACTATTTTACCTAAGTTGCCCTCAAACATAGAAAAAATAGAGTTATCGTTAAAACCAGAACATAGCCAAAGCTTTTATTATCATTATAGTCATGGTCTTAAAAAACATGATGGTAATTGCCAGCGCATTATTCATGGTCATCGTTCTCAAATAGGTATAAGCCTAGACGGTATTTCCATGCCACGCTTACAAAAAGAATGGGCAATGCAGTGGGAAGATATATACCTAGCAACAAGTGAAGACCAAATAGAACCGCAAAACTTAAAGCATATTAGCGCAAGAGATAATGATGTTTGTTTTGCTTATACATCAGCTCAAGGTTATTTCGAAATGGCCATTAGTGAAACGCGCTGTGATATTTTACCGATAGACACAACCGTTGAAAGTATTGCGGGGTATATTGCAGGGCAAGTTAAAGCCAAGCACCCTGAACAAAATGTTAAAATAACCGCGTATGAAGGGGTTGGCAAAGGAGCAATTAGTTATGCTTAAGTCACTTTTATCTGCGTTGGTTTTAGCAACATTTAGTGTAAATTCGTTAGCTGTTGAGCTAAAAGGGCACCTTACTCAAGGGGGCTTAGTAACAGGAAAGCTTAGTGATGTGCAGTCTGTTAGTTTAAACGACACACCGTTAAAGCTTTCAAAAAATGGTGATTTTGTATTTGGTTTTGGCCGTGACGCAAAAACAAATCATACACTTAGCTGGGTTGATACGAATGGCAAAAAGCATACCCAGAATCTTATTATTACCAAGCGTGATTACAACATTGACAAAATAACGGGTGTTGCAAAAAAATACGTTTCTCCGCCTAAATCTGTAAGTGAACGTATAAGCAGAGAAGCGGTTGCGGTAAGAAATGCCCGTGCTGTTAATTCAGACCTTACTTACTTTTTAGACCCAGTATTAAAACCTGCACAAGGGCGAATTTCGGGTGTGTATGGCAGCCAGCGTTACTTTAATGGTGAACCACGTCGCGCGCATTTTGGTTTAGATATAGCTAACAAAACTGGTTCGCCAGTGTATGCGCCAATTGGTGGCACTGTTGTTTTTGCAGAACCCGATTTATATTATTCTGGCGGAACACTTATTTTAGATCATGGCCATGGTATTACCTCTACTTACATACATTTAAGTAAGTTAGATGTAAACGTGGGTGATAAAGTTAAACAAGGTACTAAAGTTGCTGAAATTGGTGCAACCGGCCGAGTTACAGGCCCGCATTTAGATTGGCGCTTTAACTGGAAAGGCGAACGCCTTGATCCAGGCTTATTAATGCAAGATACGTTAGCCAACAAAAAGTAGAGACTATGACAGACGTAAATCGCGATGCAATTATTGCTCAGCGTATAAAAGATTCAACTACATCAGTTACAAAAACGGTATTCCCAGGGCGTACCAATCATCACAATACACTATTTGGTGGCGATGCATTAGCATGGATGGACGAGGTTGCATTTATTGCTGCAACGCGTTTTTGCCGTAAGCCCTTGGTAACTATTTCGTCTGATAGAGTAGACTTTAAAGAAGCAATACCTGCAGGTACATTTGCTGAACTAATAGCTAAAGTTGTGCATGTTGGTAACACTAGCTTAAAAGTAGATGTTGATATACTACTTGAAACAATGCACAAAGATGATAAACACTCGGCTATAAGCGGTAGTTTTACATTTGTTGCTGTAGATGATAACCATAGGCCAACACCTGTTGTGTGCGAAAAAATGATTAACGGGTTTAAATAAAATTAATATAAAAATATAAGCACCCGAATAGGTGCTTATATTTTAGGAGCAAAAGAACACATCATACTGTTTTTATTTTAAGTTTAATCTTTGCATTGAAGTTATAGGTCAAAGAAAATTTAACAGGGAATAAGAGGTTTATTACATAATAAGCCTCTTAAATTGAAGGTTTTAGACTAGTCAAAGTACCATTGCTGCAATCCAGCCGAATATTAATAGTGGAATATTAAAGTGTATAAAGGTTGGGACTACCGAATCCCAAATATGGTCGTGCTGACCATCTGCGTTTAAACCAGATGTTGGCCCAAGTGTTGAGTCTGAAGCAGGGGAGCCCGCATCGCCCAAAGCGCCCGCAGTACCGACTAAAGCAGCTGTTGCCATTACTGAAAAACCAAGCTCTAGGCATAAAGGAACAAATAAGGTCGCAATAATTGGTACCGTTGAAAAAGAACTTCCAATTCCCATGGTGATAAGTAAACCAACTAATAAAATTACCGCCGCTGCTATAGGCTTATTTCCATCAAACAAACTTGCACCGCTGTTGACCAAGCTTTGTATATCACCCGTCGCTTGCATAACTGATGCAAAACCTTGCGCTGATATCATGATAAAACCAATCATGGCCATCATGGCAACGCCTTTACTAAATACGTCTCCATTTTCTTCCCATTTAACAATACCAAATAGGCTAAAAATCATAACGCCTACTAAGCCTCCAAGTATCATTGAGCCACTTATGTTTTGTGCAATTAACGATGTAATAACAGCAAAAGAGCCAACTAACATGACTTTTTTTGGATTTTTTATAGGTTCATGGTTGCTCTGGTTAGTAACTGTGATCGATTTATAGGTACGTTGTTTTTTATAAGTAAAAAATACAGCAATGAGTAGGCCAATAAACATTCCTAACGCAGGAATAATCATTGCTACGGGTACACTGGTATTTACAATTTGAAGGCCGTTATCTACAAGATTTTTATGTAAAATTGAATATAAGTAAATCCCACCAAAACCATAGGGGAGTACCATGTAGGACGAAGCTAAACCAAATGTTAAAATACACGCGATGGCACGTCGATCGAGTTTTAATTTATTAAATACAACCAACAAAGGCGGGATCAAAATTGGGATGAACGCTATGTGCACGGGCACCAAGTTTTGTGATGAGATAGCACACGTTAATATAATCATTAAAATAAAATAACTAAGTAATGTTTGGCTGCCTTGCCCTCTAGCATCTACTTTAGCTAATAATTTATCTGCTAATATGCGGGTTAAACCAGACTTTGATATTGCAACTGCAAATGCACCAAGCATTGCATAACTTAAGGCAATTTCAGCGCCCGCTGACAAACCCGAATTAAATGCATCTAAACTTTCTTTTATTCCTAAACCAGCAGTTAACCCAGCAACTAAAGCAGACAGTGTCATAGCTACAATAACATTGACACGAACCAAGGTGAGCGCAAGCATTAAAATCACGCCAACAACAACAGCATTCATAGTCTTCTCTATTTTGAACTTTTAATTAATTTTATCAGATCTTTAGCTTTGGTTTTGCGCTCTTTGGTAAACGGTTTGTTAGCATAACGGCTGTTTTCGAATAATTGTTTAAATTCTATTAGCTCCTTAGACACGTTAGGTCTTTGCTTAGCCATATGATCAAGTTGTTGTGACGGACTAAGAGAGTCGGCCGATGTAATTTTGTTTTTATTTCCCCAATCAAAAACTTCATTATAGGCTTTAACTATAGGAGGGAGTTTAACTGGTTTTGCTTTTGGCCAGTTTAAATACACAAAGTAAATTGCAAAACTTAACCCTGCTGTAATTAATACAACTAAAGGCACCAGCCAACCTTTTTTATTACCAAATATGGATTTTAAAAAATCACTTTGTTTTTCTTGATCAAAACCAAGCACCCAACTAGACCATTGATAATCTAGTTGCTCGAGTTCAAGCCTTAACCAGTTTATTGCTGCAAAGTTGCTTAAGCTAACTAAGCCGAAATTTAAATTATTTTTAAATTCTTCGTTTAGCTCTTGGTTTTGGGAAAGCGATCCATTTAACCGCTCGGGAGCAACAACAGCAGTGGCATCAAAAATAGTCCAGCCAGTATTTTGTAAATATACTTCAACCCAAGCATGGGCGTCGTATTGGCGAACAGTAAGCGTGTTATTGTCGCTATTATATTCACCACCTAAATAACCACTGACGACACGTGCAGGTATGCCCGCAACCCTAAAAATATAAGCAGCGGCACTGGCATAATGCCCGCAAAAGCCACGTTTATTATCAAATAAAAATTGGTCTAGTGTATTATCGCCACTCATTGGGGTCGGCGTTAATGTATAGGTAAAGTTTTGCTCTACAAAGTACGCTAGTAATGCGTCATAAAAAGCCTGCTCATTGGTGACTTGTTCTTTTAACTGTAAAGCAAACTTATTAGTTTTAATATTTTGCTTTAAACTTAAAAATGTATATCTATTTCTTTCAAATTCGTTAAGTGAATCTACTGAAAATTGATAACTTGCCACATCATATTGCAGGCTTTTTGCTTGGTAACTGTTTTTCCTTAATAATCCAAGCGCATTAGCGCTTACATTTTTACTATTGCTGGTTGAATAAGTTAAGCCATAAAGCCATTTTTGCGTTGCAGGTTCTGCAATGACTGAATAGTTTGCAATAAGTATGCTTTTTTCGGATATTAAGTTTTGGTTTGTTTGTTGGTTACTGTATTTTAAAAAATCAGACGCAAGCCATGCATTGCCATTAAATTCATCATGAATAATTGCACGCCAATAGTAAGGGGTTAAAGGCGGGGGATTATTAAAAGTAGCTCTAAATACTAGTTCATCTGAGTTAGACAATTTAGCAATATCAAACGGATCTACTTGCTCAGAAAGCCCAGTTTTAGCAAGTTTTGGCCCGGGTAACTGCCAAAACGCAGGCATTTTTGGTAAAAACAATAGTAAAAAAACAGCCAGTGGTAACGCCATTAATAATAACTTTGAACTTTGTTTAGCGCTTATTTTTAAGTTGTGTTTAGATTCTAATAAACCCATTACTGAAAAATTTAATACGTATAAAAAGCTAACAACAACAGTGGTAAATATAGTTTGGCTAAATAAGTAAACCGACGACAATGAAAAAAAAGTAAGCGTTGTAATTACCTGATAATGCTTTTTATTTTTAGCTTGTAAAAGTTTAAATAAGCTTGATAACAAAAGCATGGCCACAAACAATATTACAGTATCGGACATTCCTATTGTAAATATCATTAAACCCAAAGCACCAGCGGCAAGTATGTTTGCAAGCCATGCATTAGGCTTTGCGATATTTTTGGCTGTAATAACTGCATTCCATAGGCATAAGCCAGCTAATACACTAATAAATGGGAGTGGCAGGTGTGCTATAAAAAATAGAACTAAACAGGCGTAAATAAAACACAAAGAGAAGTTAATTACTTTTTCATTTTTAAGTTCAATCATTGCTTTTCACCTGCAAATGAACTTAAGCATTCTAAACAGTGTTGCTTATGGGCTTGTCCGGTATTAATACTGATTAATTTACTTGGCAGTTTTAACATGAAAGGGGTGTTGTGCTCAGTGGCTTCACACACTAAATAACACAACTGGCTAAGGCGTTGCTCTGTAGCACCACTCATTAAATTAAAATCAAACAAAGCATCAGTGGCTTTAAAATCTACAAAGTCTTTAACTAATAATTGCTTTGTTTTAGCGAAGTGTTTCCACGATATTCTGCTTAAGCCCATTTCGGGTTGATGAATTAATAGATTGTCGAATTCTTCAGTTCCCGACTTTTTTGTCATTCCATTTTGTGTATATTCATCTTCTGAAGAAATGTGTGCATCGCTTAATACGTATTCGTGCGCAGGGTAAACATAAGTTTTAGTTTGTACTTGTAAATAGCTCCATACAGATACCAAACCAAAAGGATAGTTACTGGCTATTTTTATTCGTTCTAATTTGTAGCAACCTCGTGTTTCATACGGAAGCGGTAAACTGCTACTAATCGATTTATTTGAAATTTCATCATTATGTGTACTTGCTTTTAAATCATTGTTATAGGTAATAGAGAGCGATTGGCAGATTGAATTACTATGTAAGTTTAATTTTAAAATGGGTTGTTGTGGAGAAAAACTAGGTAATACTTTATCAAAAGTCACTGTTAAGCCTTTCGCATTGCTGTAGCCCATAAAAACAGCTAATACAATGACCACGAACATCAGATACGACATGATCAAAATTAAATTATTTTGATAATTTATACCCATTACAAAGTTTAAAATAGCCACAATAATAAAATACCACCCAAGGGATGATGGCAAAACATAGATTGTGTTGTGCTCTAACGTAATTGAATTTTTTTGGTGTTTATGTTTTAAAAATTTATCAAAAACAGTACGTTTTAAAGATGCAAATATGTTGGGGCGTTTTGATTTTTTAGATGGCATAAAAGCTACACCGGAACCGGCACAGCATTTAAAATGTCATTCACTTGAGCTTCACCCGATTCATTATGCAAACCTAAGCGGTGCTGGCACACACTTGTAAAAACTGCTTGTATATCTTCAGGAACTACATAATCGCGTCCATCAATATAAGCCCATGATTTAGAAGCCTTAGCTAACGCAATGCTTGCTCGAGGTGATAATGAAGACGCAAACGCATTGCTGCTTCTTGTATAATTAACAAGCTCTATAATGTAATCAACAACGGGAGTACTAAGTGTAACTTCGCTAATTTGTGCCTGAATTTGTTTTAATTGCTGCTTATCTATCCGTTTAGGAAATTGGCTGTAGTCGCGTTTTTGCATATTTAAAATTAAACGTTTTTCAGCTTCTTTTTGAGGAAAACCAAGGCTTATACGCATTAAAAATCGATCTAACTGAGATTCCGGTAAAGGATAAGTACCCGATTGGTATAAAGGGTTTTGCGTAGCAATAACAAAAAATGGATCTGGAAGGCTATACTTTTTGCCATCAACAGTGACTTGTTGTTCTTCCATGGCTTCAAGTAATGCACTTTGCGTTTTTGGCCCTGTACGGTTTATTTCGTCAGCTAATACAACTTGACTAAAAATAGGGCCTTTATGAAACGTAAAGCTGTGATCGTTACTATTAAATACATTTGTACCGAGTATATCGGCAGGTAGTAAGTCACTTGTAAATTGAATTCGTTGGTAAGATAAGCCAAGTACTGCCGCTAAACCATGAGAAAGAGTGGTTTTTCCCATGCCAGGCAAGTCTTCAATTAGTAAGTGTCCTTCGCTAAACAAGCAAGTTAGTGCTAATTTTATCTGTTTTTGTTTTCCAAAAATAACATCTGATAAGTCTTCAATAATCGCTTTAACGGAGCTTTGCATGCTAACCTTTTATTATTCTATGTGTTCGAGACGTTTCATTACGGTATCAACTTTTTTTGCATTAAAAGGTTTTGCTATAAACCCTTTAGCTCCAAGCTCCCAAGTATTCTGAACATTTTCTAAGCTGTTATGACCTGAGCACATAACTACATGTGCGTTTGGGTAGGTTATATTAATAAATTCTAAAATATCAGTCCCATCAGAGTCGGGTAAGTCTACATCTAAAAAAATCACACTAGGGCATTTTTTATCAATAACTGGCTTGGCAGAGCTAAAATCCGTGCTTTCTAAAATATCTTCATAACCCAGTTCGGTTAATATTTGGTTTAGGTAATCACGGATTTCTTTAACATCGTCAATGATGAGGATAGGCTCTAAAGGGCGAACAAATTCCATATGTAAGTTACTTCTTTTAATACTTCTTAAGTACATTAATATTAAGCTATGACCTTAATAACCTCAAGAACGTTGCTTAAAAAATCACAATACATCCATGCTTTTGTTGATTTTGTATTCTGCTTGAAAAATATCAAAACAACACTCAATTCTACTACTTTCTAATTAATTTAAAAGTTATCCATTTTATAAACACCCGCACACTCGTTTTTTCAACCACATCTAATAAATTTACAAGCCATTGATATTAATACTTTTAAATTAACAATTCTAATTTTGTAAATGTTTTGTAATAAAAAATCGTTGACCTATTAAAATCATTCTGTGATTATGCTCAGCAGCTGAGCTTATGCTCATTGGTGGATTTTAATATAAAGTCACATCCAATGCTCATAATGCTTTTCTACACACTCACACTAAACACTACACAACACGAAGAGCTTATTATGTTAAAAAATAAAAATACAAAATTCGCAATCTCACTATTAACAGCTGCAATGGCTACCTCTATGTCAGCTCAAGCTGATGTTTCTGATTACTTAGACCGCGTTGATGTCGACTTTTTATTAATGCAAAATTTCCAGTCTATTCAAGCAAAAGAGGGGGCGTTTCGTCCTGAAGATGAAGTACAAGAATCTGGATTTGGCCGTGTAAGAGCAAATTTACAGCTTAAATTTCATATTAACGAATTTATTAAAGCTGATATTGATATAGCTGAAGAACCAAATGATTTTGGTGGCGGCGACCGAGATTTTTCATTTCATAATGACTTTGCCGGTGTTGAGTTTGATTTATTTGGCCTTTATGGAACACCAAAAGAAGATGAGAATCTGACCCTGAGGCTTGGTAACATTGGTGCATCACCGTTTCAATTCAAAGGATTCCAAGATGGAGCAGATAACCAAGGTAATGCATTAATTGGTAACGGAATAACTGATTACGCTACAGCTGAAAACGGCGCGCAACTTAGTTACACAAAAACTTACGATAGCGGTTTTCTTCGCTCATATAATGTGGCTGGCCATATAACAACCTCAAGCTTTGGCGAAGCATTCCAAGAAGACCGTGGTTACAATTACCGTTTACAAGGCACATTAGAATTTGAAGGTGGTTTCAAAGCGGGTTTAAATCTTTTCAAGGCCAATCAAGGCGACCAGTTAAACTTTGAAAATGGTGTAGCTAGTTTAGACGGAGTAACTACAACAAACTATCGTTTTGGCGATGGTGAAAACTATAACTTTTCTGCCTCACCATCAAATGAACGTGACACGCACGTAGGTGCAATGCCCGGACTAGAGCAGTCAATCATACAACTAAATCTAGCATACCAACCATCTGACGAAACAAGTTTAGTGTTCATGGTTGGTAAATCATCAGATGATTACACATTTGCAGATGCTGCGGGCAATGCAGTTGCAGGAATTACATACTTTGGTACCGATGGAGTAGCCGACGCTAATGGCACAACGTACGATTCAAACAGTGTGATCAAAGGTGATACATCAGTAGAATATTTTGTTTTTGAAGCACAACAATACCTTATCCCTAAACAGTTATATGTAGCAGCTCGTTATTCAGAAGCAGAAAATACATCTGATTTAATTGAGCAAACAGACAATACAGTAGAGCGTATTCAAGTTGCTGCGGGCTACTGGTTTAACGATAAAACGTTATTAAAAGTGGAATATGTAAATCAAGAAGAAGGCGTTAACTCTGCAGGCCAAATAGGCGCTGGTTTTGACGGGTTCACATCTGAGATTTCAGTTAAATTTTAACTTATATTCAGTAACTTAGTACTTAATATTCACGTAATTAAAGCTATTTTAATTCACTTTTTATTAACTACAAGTGCACCTTTTAATGTTAGAGATAAGGTATTTAAAATGAAAAATAAATTATTAATGCTTGCATGTGGCATCATGGCAATGAGCAACGCTTATGCAAAAGAAACAATTACAATTGCCACAGTAAATAATGGTGACATGATCACCATGAAAGAACTAAGTAATGAATTCACCAGTCAAAACCCAGATATAGATTTGAAGTGGGTAACACTTGAAGAAAATATTTTACGCCAACGTGTAACAACAGACGTGGCCACAAAAGGCGGTCAGTATGATGTTATGACCATCGGTACTTATGAAGTACCAATTTGGGGCAAACAGAACTGGTTAACAGAGTTAGATAACCTTGGCAAAAATTACGATTTAGATGATTTACTACCCGCTATTCGAAGCGGCCTTACCGTTAACGATAAGCTATACGCCGCTCCTTTTTATGGCGAAAGCTCAATGGTTATGTACCGTACTGATTTAATGGCAAAAGCTGGGTTAACCATGCCTAAAGCACCGTCTTGGGACTTTATTAGAAAAGCAGCAAAAGCGATGACCAATAAAGAGGATGGCGTTTATGGTATGTGTTTGCGTGGTAAAGCCGGTTGGGGAGAAAATATTGCGCTTATTACATCAATGGCTAACTCATTCGGTGCACGTTGGTTTGACGAAAACTGGAAGCCTCAGTTTAATACACCTGAATGGGAAAAAACTCTTCAGTACTATGTTGATGTTATGAATGAATCAGGTCCTGCGGGTTAGTCAGCTAATGGCTTTAACGAAAATCTAGCATTATTTCAAACCGGTAAGTGTGGTATATGGATTGATGCAACAGTAGCTGGCGCATTTGTTACAAACAAAACAGATTCTGAAGTAGCCGATAAAGTTGGTTTTGCACTCGCACCTGACAACGGGCTAGGTAAACGTGGTAATTGGTTATGGTCGTGGACACTAGCCATTCCTTCAAGCAGTAAAAAACAAGATGCTGCAATGAAATTTATCAGCTGGGCAACATCTAAAGAATATACTCAACTTGTAGCCGATAAAAAAGGCTGGGCAAAAGTGCCACCGGGTACTCGTAAATCTTTATACAGTAACTCTCAGTATATGGAAGCAGCGCCTTTTGCTCAAATAACATTAGATTCAATCGAAACCGCAGATCCTAAAAACCCAACCGTAAAACCTGTTCCTTATGTTGGTATTCAGTTTGTTGCTATTCCGGAGTTTCAAGGGATAGGAACAGCAGTAGGGCAACAATTTTCAGCCGCTTTAACTGGGCAGATGACCGTTAAACAAGCGTTAAGCTCATCTCAACGATTAGTTGAAAGAGCCATGCGTAAAGCCCGTTACCCTAAGTAGTATCAATTATAGGTGGGCAAGCTCTTAACTTGCCCTGTATTTTATGTCAGTTCTATTTATGATTTTACATATTATTAAGGGTTTCTGATTTTCACTTAATAGTGAGTAAATAGAATTGGCTTTTTTAAGGTCACCGTTATGGCAACAACTAACTCGCGTACGCTTGCTCGGTCCATGCTTCTTCCTAGCGTAACATTGTTACTCGCTTGGATGATTGTTCCGCTGTGTATGACATTGTATTTTTCATTCATTGATTACAATTTATTGGTTCCTGGAGATAAAGAATTTGTAGGTTTTTTAAACTATGAGTTTTTTTTAACTGATCCGGCGTTTTTTGAATCTTTTTTTAACACGCTTTATTTAGTTACTGGCGTGTTACTCATTACCATTTGTGGTGGTATAGGTTTGGCTATTTTATTAGACCAAGCAATATGGGGACGTAATTACGTTCGTATAATGGTACTTGCGCCATTTTTTGTTATGCCAACGGTTTCAGCCTTAGTGTGGAAAAACATGCTTATGAACCCTGTAAATGGTTTGTTTGCTCACTTTGCAATTTGGTTAGGTTTTGAGCCAATAGACTTTTTTGCTCAAATGCCGTTATTTTCAATCATTATAATTGTGTCTTGGCAGTGGTTACCATTTGCAGCACTGATTTTGCTTACAGCAATTCAGTCACTAGACCGCGAACAATTAGAAGCCGCTGATTTAGATGGTGCAGGCCCATTTAGTAAGTTTTTCTATATTGTTTTACCTCATTTATCTCGCGCTGTGACTGCGGTGATATTAATTCAAACCATCTTTTTACTCTCTATATTTGCTGAAATATTGGTTACAACAAGCGGTGGACCAGGTTATTCATCAACAAATATTACTTATTTAATTTACACCCAATCATTACTGCAATTTGATGTAGGTGGTGGTTCGGCAGGTGGCATAGTTGCCGTGATCATTGCAAATATAGTAGCAATATTTTTAATGCGCTTAATTGGCAAAAACTTGGAGGGGTAAAATGAGTATTAAAAATAACACACGTTCAACACTTATTTATACCATTGCGGCATGGACAGTCAGTTCAATGATTTTCTTCCCTATTTTATGGACGTTGATCACAAGTTTTAAAACAGAATCTGAGGCTATATCAGCTACACCCACTTTGTTTGCATTCGAGTGGACGCTAATAAATTACTCAGATGTATTATCACGCTCACCATACTTTACGCATTTTTGGAATTCGGTTGTTATTTCATTAGGGTCAAGTTTATTAGGTTCATTAATTGCTGTACCGGCAGCATGGTCCATGGCTTTTGTGCAAAGTAAAAAAACAAAAAATTTACTAATGTGGGTGCTTTCGACCAAAATGCTACCGCCGGTAGGGGTGCTAATACCTATTTACTTATTATTTCGCGACTTCGGTTTAGTCGATACAAAACTAGGTTTAGTTATCGTGATGACCCTTATAAATTTACCAATTATGATCTGGATGCTTTATACCTACTTCAGAGAAATACCGGGTGAAATATTAGAAGCTTCACGCATGGATTGTGCAACAATTGGCGAAGAAATATTTCATGTATTACTGCCTATAGCCTTACCTGGCATTGCTTCAACATTATTGTTAAATGTAATTTTAGCCTGGAACGAGGCATTTTGGACTTTAATATTAACCGCAGCAAATGCTGCTCCATTAACTGCATTTATAGCCAGTTATTCAAGCCCTGAAGGGTTATTTTACGCCAAATTATCGGCAGCATCTGCCATGGCCATTGTGCCAATTTTAATTCTTGGTTGGTTTAGTCAAAAACAATTAGTGCGCGGCTTAAGCTTTGGCGCAGTAAAGTAGGAGAACACACATGGGCAGCATCACACTAAAACAAGTCACTAAAAACTTTGACGACGTAAACGTTATTAAACCGTTAGATTTAGAAATTAAAGACGGTGAATTTATTGTTTTCGTTGGGCCATCAGGCTGTGGTAAATCAACATTACTACGCATGATTGCGGGGCTTGAAGACACAACAAGCGGAAATATTGAAATAGACGGGCAAGATGCAACACATACACCACCTGCTAAAAGAGGCTTAGCAATGGTGTTCCAATCTTATGCGTTGTAGCCACATATGAGCGTTCGCAATAACATTGCTTTTCCACTTAAGCGCGCTAAAGTAAGCGCTGCAGAAATTGAAACTAAAATCGCTAACGCCGCTAAAATTCTTAATTTAACTGATTATCTAGATCGAAAACCAGGACAGTTATCAGGTGGTCAACGTCAGCGAGTAGCAATAGGGCGCGCAATTGTTAGACAACCCTCTGCGTTTTTATTCGATGAGCCACTATCAAATTTAGATGCTTCATTGCGTGTAAATATGCGTCTTGAAATTTCAGAGCTGCATAAAAGTTTAGCCACTACAATGATCTATGTAACTCACGACCAAGTTGAAGCAATGACAATGGCCGACAGAATTGCTGTATTTAATGGCGGTATTATCGAGCAAGTAGGCACTCCATTGGAACTTTATCAACACCCAGTAAATAAATTTGTGGCAGGTTTTATTGGTTCACCAAAAATGAACTTTATCGATATTCCAAATGGTGACACTAATGGAGTGTCAAGCTTAGATGTTCGTCCAGAGCACTTTATAATTTCGCAAGATACAGGCACGTGGTCAGGTAAAGTAGGGGTAATTGAGAACTTAGGGTCTGAGAGCTTTTTACATGTAACACTTACAAATGGCAGCACAGTGACAGTAAAAGCTGATGGTGATTGCTCGCTCCAATACGGTGACTCTGTATTTTTAACTGCGCAAGAAAATAAAGTACACAAGTTTGATAAAAATGGGGTAACGATTAAAGCTAGCAACTAAGTTTGAAAGCAACAGAGCCAATACCTTATTTAGTCATAATTAACTTTAAGGTATTGGTTATTAGCTCATTATTGGCTTCGGCATTATATAAATAAATGATATATTTGCCTTAAAGCATAAGTTTGAAGCCATTAATAATATCAAACACAAGTTACTCCTTAATTACAGAGGTTTAAGTGGCAAAATTATCGAACACAGAAATAAGAAAACTTGATGATGCAGCAAGAGCGGGGTGGTTATATTATGTCGCCGGCCAAACTCAAGACGAAATAGCGAAAAAGCTTAATGTATCTCGTCAGTCTGCGCAGCGAATGGTCGCTTTATCAGTTAGCCAAGGCCTAATAAAAGTAAGACTCGATCACCCCATTGCCAAATGTATGGATTTAGCAGAAAAATTAAAAAGCCGATTTGGTTTAGCATCATGTGAAGTGGTGCCAAGCGATCCTTCTGAACCATCATCTACAGTTGGACTTGCACAAGCTGGTGCCGCTGAGATACAGCGCCATTTGAAATCAGAAACGCCAAAAGTATTAGCAATGGGAACAGGGAGAGTTTTGCGTGCTATTGTTGATGAACTACCAATACTTGATTGCCCACAACATAAAATAGTGGCTATGTTAGGTAACATGGCGTTAGATGGTTCGGCTTCGCCTTACGATGTTGTAGTTAGAATGGCTGAACACACTAATGCAAAACATTATCCGATGCCATTACCAGTTTTACCGCGCAGTATTGAAGAAAAAAACCAACTTCATGCACAACATAATATAACTGCGAACCTGAAGCTTGCTAAAAATGCAGACGTGACTTTTGTTGGCATTGGTAGTTTAGGTGAAAAGTCACCATTACACATAGATGGTTTTGTTGACGCTGATGAATTAAAAGAGCTTCAAGACTTAGGCGCCGTTGGCGAAATGATCAGCTGGGTTTACGATAAAAATGGTAAATTGCTAGATTGCACTGTAAACCAACGCGTTGCGAGTACGCCATTAGTAACAAATGAAAACAAACAAATTTATGCAATAGCTGCAGGTGAAGAAAAAGTGTTGGCTATACTAGGCGCAGTAAGATCAAATATGATTAGTGGTTTAATCACTAACGAATATACCGCAGAACGTTTACTCAGCATTGATTGAGTTATTTGAACATTGCATTGTGTATTACAAAATTTTTATAGCGAACAAAACGACCTAATGTCCGATACCGTCTAGTATTGGACATAATAAGAGTGCATTTATGCGCTCTTATTAAATAACACTTAACTTCCTATAATTTATATTATGTTAAATAAAGTATTTTAATTACTTAGTAAGGCAAAGCGCTTATCTATTTAACGTATAAAACGCTATATTTCACTATTATTTATTTTAAATCATGATTAACGGCATAAATTTATACCGCTAATCATGTAGATATTTTAATTACAGCCTAACTCACTTGCTAAACCAAATACGGATGATTCTATTGTTTGTGCCTGATTACTCGTTAAATTAGGTAAAACATTAATGCCAGTTCTACTTTCAACTTCATCAATACTTACTTGGGTATTACAAAAATTATCTCTGCGGCCAGCACTTTGCTGCATAATAAATGCTGATGCTTTAATGGTGTTACCAGATTGCTTCATTACAATTTTAAAATAACCACTTGGTATAGTATGGTTTTCATTTGCTCGTGGTAAATCTGCAAAGTAATATTCGTACATTGGACCAGTAACTACGTATAAGTTATTTCCATCATCAACATGATTTCTTACCGCTGTTTCAAGCCTAACCCATGGCCCTTGGTTTAATGCTGAAGATTGTGGTGTAATATTAGAAAGCAAATTTGTTAAACGCCAATCGGCTGTATTACTAAAAGATGCCAATGGAACCTGATGCCCTCGGTCAGTATTAATTGTTGCATATGCATCGGTATAATCACTCGGCTCAAGCGTATAATGGGAATATAAATCAGGGTCTGATTTCCAACTCCTTGATCTTGATGGCCCGCTAATTGTATTGGGCGTTACTTGGTATGCTACCCAATCCGCAAATTTTGTGTAACGGTTATTTTTTAAAGTATAAATACTACGTTCAATTGTTTTACCGTTGTTTAATCCTGTTGGACAACCTTCTAAGCAATTGGCAGCATTGGCAGTTGAAGCTAGTAATAAGCTTGTTAAGGTTAGTGATATATTTATAAATGATTTCATTGTTGCTTTATCCTGTATAAATGAGGATAAAAACCTAACAAGTTTATGTTACAGATATATTTAACTTTATACATATATTCAATAAGTTAATTGCATATATGTATATTTAGCACTTAAGTATTGTGTTTAATTGTTAATTTATACGTTCTAGTTAATCGCTTAATAAAAAAGGTAATAAACACCCTACCAATAGTTATTTATGCATTTTAAATAAATCCTAGGCATAAAAAAACGCAGGTAAATGCCTGCGTTTTTATAATTTAATAAAATAAGATTAATGAAGTGCCGCTGTAAATGGAATACTTTTACAAATTTCAGCCTCAGCAACTAATAACTCTTCTAAACGCACGTCTACTTCTTCTTTGTCAAAGTATTCGTAGGCTAGCTCTACAAATAAGTTTTTGTGCTTTTCTTCTGATTTAGCAATGGCTACATAAAACTCTTTTTCTTTACCTTCAGGTAATGCTTGCGCAACTAATGAAAAACGTTCGTGCCCACGAGCTTCAATTACACCGCCAACTAATAACCTATCCATTAAAAAGCCATCACGTCCGTGCCTAAATAAAGCACGAATTTGCTTTATGTACGGATCTTTTTGGTCATCACCCAGTGTTGTGTCGCGTTCAGTTAATAGCTTGAGTACTTGTTTAAAATGAATAAGCTCTTCAAGTGCTAAATCGGTCATTGCTTTTACAAGTTTACGCTTGTCTGGGTAATGCGAAAGCATTGAAATAGCCATGCCTGATGCTTTTTTTTCAGCAGCCGCATGATCTTGCAAAAAGGTGTTAAAGTCGGCAAGTACAGCCTCGGTCCATTCAAATGGCGTTTGGTATTTTAATTCAAACATAATAAATACTACTTAAAAAATAATGCGGGAATTTTAACGTATTTAAAAATAAAAATCTCGCAATAGGTTTTAGTAAAGCAATGCTCTTAAGGCTTAATTTAGATATTTACAGTTGTGAGATGTAAGGTAAATGTTTATCTATGCGCCCTTTTGCTGTCGACTCTATTTTTAACGGGTGTTTAATATCGTTCCATGCGGTGACTTTTCCGCCCATATTCATTTTATCAAAATCAGTTTTATCACTTTGTATGTTCAAAAAATCACATACCTTTTGATATCTCCCCGCCTTTGCAATATCAATCGATAAAAAGTCAGCTTGTCTTTTTTCAAAATAATACTGTGCAGCATTTAGGTGACGCTTGTAACAGTCTGCTAAGTAACTATCATCACTAATGTTTTCGAGAGATAAATTAGAAAAAACATCAAAGTAACACCGTTTTATATGAATATTAAAACCGCCATCTGTACGTGTTAAATTAGTATGCATACGTGTGAGTAATTGCCTAATGGATGGCAACCAAACATCAATTTCTCTTTCCAAATATATAAACTTAGACCCTGGGTAATGCTTATCAAGCATTTTATAATCAGTAAATATGGGGGTGTCGGCAATAGCTTGTGCATTGTCAAAACTAGCTTTTGTGTATGCTGTGTGTGCGGTGGATAATCCTAATTCTAGTAGTGCGTGGCACACACTAGTTGTGCCTGTTCTCGGTAAGCCTATTACAAATATTTTAGTCATGTACTGTACTTTAATTAGCTATTACGAGTGAGTAATAAAACAAACGCGCTTATTATCATAACCAAAAAAGTAGCTACAGCCCCTATTTGACGATACTTTAAGTTTTTTTCTACTATACCTAGGTTATGAAAAAATCGACCAATTAACAAAGATGCGCCTAAAAGGTGACAATAATGACTGGCTAGACCTTGGTATTCAGCTAAAAATAATAAAATAACGGCAAAAGGTACATATTCCATAAAGTTTGCATGTGCTCTAATTGCACGTTGTAAAACTGAATTACCGTTATCACCTAATGATATTTGCTCTGCTCTGCGAACTTTTATGACATTAAAGCTTAAATAAATATAAAAAAAAGCGAGTAATGCAGCATATGTTGAAATAATCACAGTGTGTTCCTATTAGTTTTTTTAAACGCATTAAGTATGCGCAGTGTTAAGCTGTGCAGATAATAACATATAAATTAACGGCTTTATCACAAGTTTAAAGTTCAACTATGATAAGGTGATAGCCATATTTTATACGCAATCATAGGGATTATATGTTTGTTCCTCGCAAAGTGGCCGATAGTTATCGTGAAATGATAAACAGCATTGGCTTTTACCCTTCTGTGCTTTCTGTTGGTTTTTTGTTTTTTGCCATCATTACAATGTCGGTTGAATATTTAGCCCCTGTTGAGCAGTTGAAGTCTTTTATCTCAGTGGTTTTGGTTGATAGCGCAGAAAATGCGCGAACAATTTTAAGTACGCTTGCAGGTAGTATTATCTCATTGACTGTATTTAGTTTTTCTATGGTTATGGTGGTTTTAAACTCTGCTAGTGCGAGTCTATCGCCTCGCGTTGTGCCCGGTTTAATTACTAGAAAGTCTCATCAAATGGTGCTCGGCTTTTACTTAGGCAGTATCATTTACTCTATTATCATGCTTATAAATATTAATAAGTTAGAAGGCGGCAGTACTGCAATTCCGTCTATAGGTGTTTTATTTGCTTTAATTTTTGGTTTGATTTCATTAGGGTTATTTGTATTTTTTATTCATTCTATTTCACGCGCTATCCAAGTTGATAATGTCCTCAATGGTTTGTTTAGCCAGACTAAAAAAGAAATTAAGGCGATCATCAAAAGACAAAAAGAGGCCCCTGTTAGTGAGTTTCCTGATTTTTCAACATGGCACTCCATAAGCAGTAAAACAGAGGGTTACTATAAGGGTGTGCAAACAGATAAACTGTGTGCAATTTTAAAAGAGCACGATATAAACTTATATATTTCTGTTAACCAAGGATATTTTACAGTAAAAGGTTATCCATTTTTAAAATGTAATGTCGATATAACCCACGATGAAGAGCTCTTAGAAAAAATATTAGATTGCTTTATTTTTTATATAGAAGAGTACATTAGCGACCACTACCGCTATGGTTTAACACAAATATCTGAAATAGCAGTAAAAGCTATGAGCCCTGGCATTAACGATCCAGGTACCGCTGTTAAATCAATTGATATGCTGAGTATTTTACTGATTGAGCGCCTATCTCTTAACGATATAAATTATTCGTTTAAGCACAGTGAAAAAAAACCGCTTTTATATTTACATGAAACCAGTTTTGATGAGTTACTGCATGATAACTTTTCGCCGCTTCGTCATTATGCAAAAGGTGACGCCTACGTAATGACAAATGTATTAGAAGCATTTAAAAATATTTTATTTGTAGCTCGCGAGAATGAAAAAGCACGCGAAAGCTTATTTAATTATTTATTCGCTATTGTTGATGACATAAACATGAATGTGACTAACGAGTACGACAGGCGCGAAATTTGTAATATGCTAAACTCCATAACACGCATCAATGAGCAACAAGGTAGTCAATTGGTGGCACGTTTTGAGCACCACCAAAATAATTCCTACTCAATATAATAAATAGCGTAACTAGATGCTGTTACCTTAATTTCTCCACTGTGATACGCATCCGGGACATAATTACCGGGTGCACTATCCGCCATTACCATTTCTTTTGCACGCATATAGGGCTGAGTTTGAACATTAAGTGGGCTCAACGATGCGTTATATAGTCCTTTTAACGACACATCAAAGTCGTCGCTTAATTCTTTAGCCGCTTTTTTAGCATCTTGTATTGCCATTTTTTGAGCTTTTTTATGAAGATCGTCATAGTTGCTAGCTAAAAATTGGGTATTGTTAATTTGGTTTATGCCGTTATTAACCAAACTTTGTAATAACGTAGGGTATTTACTTATATCAGTAAGTTTGACCGTTAGTGTTCGGGTAATTTTGAAACCGATAAATTCTTGCTGTCCAGTTTGCCGATTGTATTGGGTATTACGGTGTATATTAATTTGCCCTGCGTTAATGTCAGTGTCTTTAACGCCTAACGTTTTTACTAATTGTATGGCTTTCGCCATAGTGATATCGGCTTTGTTTTTTGCAGCTATTAAGTCTTTATTTACCTCAGTGATACCCACACTCATTTGTACATAATCAGGCATGGTGGTAAGTGTCGCTTGCCCTTTCACATATATGTGTGGTGCATCGGGTGTTGGGCTGGCAACGGCATTAAAACTAAATGTGCTTAATGCTATGGCACTGCCGAGAAAAAGTTTTAGTGTGTTCATCATAGAATCCTTTTTGTTTATACTAATTTGCTTAATTAAGTATGATCGCGGATTTGCATTAGCTCTATTAAAGAGCCTAATGGGTTAACAATAAATGAACAAGCATAAAAAAACAGGCAAGCGCCTGTTTTTTGTTATGTGTTGTAACGCAGGGTTACATAAAATTACTTATACCACTTATACCACTTAAACGCTGCAACGTTTGTAGTTACGGTATTTTGGTAACCAATAATTTTTATCAATGGCTGCCCACAGAGCATCGTCAGAAATTTCCAATGCAACACCCTCTTCAATCGCTTTTTTAGCAATAGCAAATGCAATGCGTTTACTAAGCGTTTCAATTTCTGTTAATGCTGGTAATAAGCTGCCTTTTCCGCTGTTTGCTCGCGGTGAAGACTCAGCAAGCATTTCACTCGACACGCTAAGCATGGCATCTGTAATGCGTGTAGCCTTAGCTGCAATAACGCCCAAACCAATACCAGGGAAAATATAACTGTTGTTACACTGTGGAATTGGGAAAGTTTCACCATTATATTCAACGGGATCAAACGGGCTACCTGTTGCAACTAATGCTTTACCATCAGTCCATTTAATGACGTCTTCTGGGTGTGCTTCTACCTGTTTAGACGGGTTACTTAACGGGAAAATTATAGGTTGTTCACACGTTGAATGCATTGCACGAATAACTTGCTCTGTAAACAAACCTGGCTGACCCGATACACCAATAAGTATGTCTGGTTTTGCACAATGCATTACATCTAACAATGACGCGTATTCACCACTGTAAGTCCAATCATTTAGCGCGTCTGTTGGTTGCGCTAAAGCTTGTTGGAAGTCGCGTAGACCTTCCATGCCATTAGTTAACAGACCAAAACGATCAACCATAAATACTTGGCTACGTGCTTGCTCTTCAGAGATACCTTCAAATACCATTTGGCTAATAATTTGCTCAGCAATACCACAACCCGCAGAGCCTGCACCAACAAATACAACTTTTTGTTGGCTAAGAGTTGAGCCTTTAACACGACACGCAGCTAATAAAGAGCCAACTGTTACTGATGCAGTACCTTGAATGTCATCGTTAAAGCTACAAATTTCTTCACGATAGCGCTTAAGAAGCGGCATGGCATTAGGTTGTGCAAAGTCTTCAAATTGAAGCAATACATTTGGCCAACGGCGTTTGACCGCTTTAATAAATAGATCTAAAAACTCATCGTACTCGTCTTGGGCTATACGTTTATGGCGCGCGCCCATATACATAGGATCATTTAAAAGCTTTTCGTTGTTGGTCCCTACGTCAAGCATAACTGGCAATGTATATGCTGGGCTTATGCCACCACACGCGGTGTACAATGACAATTTACCAATAGGAATACCCATGCCACCAATACCTTGGTCGCCTAGCCCTAATATACGTTCACCGTCGGTCACAACAATGACTTTTACTTTACCTTTTGTGGCATTACGTAAAATGTCGTCAATTTGATAACGGTCTTCGTACGAAATAAACAAGCCACGTGCGCTGCGGTAAATA
Source organism: Pseudoalteromonas sp. SIMBA_162 (assembly GCF_046535955.1). Lineage (NCBI taxonomy): Bacteria > Pseudomonadati > Pseudomonadota > Gammaproteobacteria > Alteromonadales > Pseudoalteromonadaceae > Pseudoalteromonas > Pseudoalteromonas sp. SIMBA_162. Next base: position 40,012 of record NZ_JAWJBQ010000007.1, read on the forward strand.
TCCGAAAACTTTTCACAGGCATCACCCACTGTAGGGGTGTAAATAATTGGCATCATTTCTTCAAGATGATCGCGCACTAAGCGGTAGTAAAGCGTTTCGTTGTTATCTTGAATGGCACGTAAATAAATGTGCTTATTTAAATTGTCGGTAAAACTTGAGTATTGTTGATAACAACGTTCAACTTGCTCTTCGATGGTTTCAAAGCGTGGAGGAAGTAAACCTGCAAGGTTAAAATTTTCGCGCTCTTTTTTACTAAACGCACTGCCCTTGTTTAGTAATGGCGTTTCAATAAGGCCAGGGCCAGAGTGATGAATATATAAGTAATTAGGATCAGTATTTGTTGTCATATTTCCAGGCTTTAATGGAGTCTTAAGTTATGATCTGTCATTATCAATGCTCAGAATTTAAATGCAATGAACATAGTACTTGTCAGACCATTGAGAATACAAACACGCACATAGGTCGTGTTTGTATTATACATAATTTAAAATTTGAAAGTGGCGTTATTGTTAGTTAAATCAGACAACGCAACACCCTCACGGCGCGGATCAGCTGCGCCATACAGCTTATTATTTTTCACTTCAACACCATGTAAACCTGAATTTAGGTCTAACACACGCACTTTATGACCACGTGAAGTGAGTGCTGGTGCAAGTGATTCAATAACGGTGCCTTTTTCAAGGCTGGTGTAATCATTACGATTAGTAGTACGCGGCAGGTTAATAGCTTCTTGCACCGATAAATTCCAGTCTAAAACGCCAACAACTACTTGAGCGACGTAGTCAATAATGCGGCTACCACCAGGAGATCCTACAACTAAACGTAAGCTACCATCTTCATTAAAAACCATAACCGGTGACATAGAACTGCGCGGGCGTTTTCCTTGCTCTACACGATTAGCAACTAACTTACCGTTTTTACGAGGAGAAAGTGAGAAGTCGGTTAACTGATTATTTAAAATATAACCATTAACCATAACTGTAGAGCCAAATGCCATTTCTATTGAGCTGGTCATTGATACTGCATTACCAAAGCTATCAACAATAGAGACATGCGATGTTGAAGGGAGTTCATACGAATCATCTTGTGCATAACTTAAGTAGTTAACGGGGTCACCGGCAACTGCATGCTGATCTTTTTCGGTTATGAGTGTTGCGCGTGATTTAATGTAGCTTTTGTTTAATAGCGCTTGAGTTGGTACCTCAGTAAAATCTGGGTCACCCATGTATACATTTCTATCGGCAAAGGCAATACGCGACGCTTGGCTGAAGTAGTGAATTGCTTGTTCGCTGTTAGGCTTTAAGGCAGGAATATTTGTATGCTCTAGTAACCCTAGTATTTGTAAAACAGCCACACCGCCACTACTTGGTGGTGCCATAGAACATACGTTATAAACACGGTATTTTATACAAACTGCATCGCGTTCTTTGCTTTTGTATTGTGCAAGGTCTTGCTGCGTTAATGTACCGGGTGCAATTTTTGAATTTTGTACCGCACTTACCATTTTTTTTGCGTTTTCACCTTTATAAAACGCATCAATGCCTTCATTAGCTATGGCTTTGTATAAATCAGCAAGCGGCTGGTTTTTTTTAACAGTACCGGCCTCAATGAGTTTACCATTTGGGTAAAAGTATTCATTTATCACTGGCATACTCATAACACCTGGATTTAGCTGGCGAGCTAACAAACCATGTAATCGAGGCGATACAACAAACCCTTGTTCAGCAAGTTCAATAGCCGGTTTAAATAGCTGTTCCCAAGGTAATAAACCATAGTGCTTATGCGCATTTGCAAAGGCATGTAGAACACCAGGGACGCCTACAGAACGACCGCCTACAACGGCTTCAATCCATTTGACCGCTTTGCCATGCTTATTTAAAAATAAATTTTCATTCGCATTTTTAGGGGCCGTTTCTCTTCCATCAAAGCTGGTTAACTTATTATTTTCTTTGTTGTAGTACATCATAAATGTACCGCCACCAATACCCGATGACTGAGGCTCAACAAGTGTTAAAACAAGTTGAGTGGCTATTGCTGCATCAACTGCACTGCCGCCTTTTGCTAATATTTGCTGTCCCGCTTGAGATGCATACGGATTTGCCGCGGCAACCATGTATTTGTCACCTACAACAATCTGCTTAGAACTAATTGATGTGGTAGCTTCTGGTTCGCGAACTTCTATTTTTGTGGGTTCTTTTGACAGCACCGGCAAAGACAGTACACCTAAGCCGATAGCAAATAATGAGTTAAGTTTAAAATGCATAAAAAATACTAAAAACACTTAATTACAATAGGTAATTGGCATCTTAAAGTTAAACGGGCACAATATGCAAAAATTAATACTAAAAAAATACAATAAAATGCTTAATTTACCTATACAGCCTCGTTATATTTTACCACCTTTATTATTGATACTTTTTAGCACTATTTTTGCTGCATTTGATTCAAATAATTTACTAGAATTTAACCGAACATTAGTTAACAAAGGTGAGCTTTGGCGTATTTTTACTAGCCAATTTGTACACGCAAATTGGGCCCATTTGGGGTTAAATATAAGCGGGATTTTTTTAATTTGGTTATTACATGGTGAGTATACTACCCCTACCCGGTACTTTCTAAATACAATCACTTTAGCGCTTTGGTGCGGTTTAGGCGTGTATTTTTATTGCCCAGACATACATATCTATACAGGTTTAAGCGCGCTGTTACACGGTGTTATTATTTGGGGCGCAGTAAAAGATATTACTGAAGGGCTTAAATCGGGGTATTTATTATTCATCGGTGTGTGGGTAAAAATAGCATATGAGCAATTGAGTGGTCCAAGTGCTGATATTAGCGAGCTTATTAATTCGACCGTTGCAATAGATGCTCATTTAATTGGCGCTATTGGTGGATCATTGTTAGGCATCGAGCTTGTTATTAAATATTATAAAAATAGAGCCAAAGGTTAAATAAAAACGCCACTTTAACCAAAGTGGCGTTTTACATTGTTTATTTAAAGGGTGTCTTTGAATAGTTTATAAATACGGCGGTATTCATCTAACCAACTTGACGGTTGCACAAAACCATGTGGTTCAACTGGGAAGATAGCCGTTTCAAAGTTTTCTTTTTCAAGCTCAATTAAGCGTTGGACTAAGCGTACTGAGTCTTGAAAAAATACGTTATCGTCTACCATTGGTGCATTTATCAATAATGGCTTATTTAAACCTTCTGCAAAGTAAATAGGTGAGCTACGCTCGTATGCAATGGGATCTACATCTGGATGGTTTAAAATATTGCCCGTATAGGCCGTATTGTAGTGTGCCCAATCAGTTACCGGGCGAAGTGCTGCACCTGACTGAAACAACTCTGGTGCAGTAAATAATGCCATAAAGGTCATAAAGCCACCATAAGAACCACCGTAGGTGCCTACTGCTTGCGTGTCGACGTTAGCATTTTCAGCCATCCATTTAACACCATCAGCTAAATCTTGCGTTTCTGGAGTGCCCATTTGACGATAAATAGCTGTACGCCAGTCGCGGCCATAACCTTTAGATGCACGGTAGTCCATATCCATTACCACGTAACCTTCATCAGCCAATAATGAATGAAACATAAACTCTCTAAAGTACACAGACCAACCCATATGTGAGTTTTGTAAATAACCTGCACCGTGATTAAAAATAACCGCTTTACGTGTTTTACCACCTTCGCCTTCTACGTAATCAGCTGGGTAGTATACCTTGGCATATATTGGCGCATCAGTATGGCTAGACGGCACTGCAACTATTTTCGGTGCAGTTAATTTTTTAGCTAAAAAAGCGCTTGATACTGTATTAGTTAAACGTGTTGGCGTTGCATTTGCTTTAGCATCCGCAATATATAACTCGCTAGGCATGGTAATTTTTGAATGAACAAGCAGTAATTTCTCTTCATCTGGACTTAACGTGTAGTCAGTCATACCATTTAGATCAGTAATTTTTTCACTTTTAGCTGTTTGTGGATCTACACGGAAAATTTCGTATAGACCAGGGTGTTCAACATTAGCTTTGTAATAAATAGCAGAATCATCGTTTGTAACTGTTGGGTTTGATACCTCAAACTCACCCTGAGTTAACGCAACGGCGTTACCGCTTAATGGTTTTTTATAAAGCTGGCTGTACCCAGACTCTTCTGAAAGGTAATAAAGCGTGTTTTCGTTATTCAACCAGCCAAAATTATTAAATGCATAAGCGATCCATGCGTCGTCATGTAAACGATGCTGTGACACCAGTTTATTGTTTTCAAAATCTACGGTCGCAATCCAGCGATCTTTGTTGTCCCACGCTTCAAGCATAATAGCAACTTGCGAACCATCGTTATTCCAAACTATTGGGCTTTGTCCTAATCCCCAATTTGTGATCAAGTTAATAGCGCGTGGTGAGTTTTTTGATTCATAGGTTTTACCTAATCGTGCATAATTTTCTTGCTTTACACTTGCTAATACATCTTCATCAAAACCTGGCAGCGAATCAAACGCTAGTGTGTTTTGTGTTTTATCATTTAAATTAATATATATAACTTGCGATGTTTCTTCTTTTGCATCAGCTATGCGACGGCGAACTTTTTTAGGTGCTATGGTGGCGTCGTCAGTCACATAATGTGGCATTATATCGGTGTCACTTCGCCAACTTGATTGTTTTTTTACGACAACTAGTAACGCATCTCCATTGGGTGAAAGTTCTACGTTATCAACTTTATTACCTTTTCCTAAATAGTAACTTGTATTAGCTACAGAGGTATTTAGTTCGTTTATTTTCGCGTTACGTGCGTATTGGTCTTTTTTATTTTTGTGTTCAAGAGCAATGTATTCAATAAGTTTATGCTGCTCTTTTGCAATGTACGAACTTGGCTCGCTAATTCCTTTTGGTTTATCAGCAAGTTCTAGGTTAGCAATTTCTTGTGTTAACCCCGTTACTAAATCAACTTTAAAAAACATATTACCTTGGCGATAAGCCAATGTGCCATCGTTTAAAAACTGCGGATTAGATTCGTTAGCTGTGCTATGGGTTATTTGGCGCAGTGTGTTAGTTTTAATATTTTTTACAAACACATTGCCTTTAAAAACGTAGGCTTGCAGAGCCTTGTCGTTTGAATAAACCGCATTTCTAGCACCCAGTGTATGTAGTTTATTTAATGCTATTTGTTCTGCAGTTTGTGACGTTACAGACTGGCTAAATAAGTCACGTAATGTGCTACCTTGTTGCTTTTGAGCATAAATAATTGTTGCCGAATCAGCAGCCCAAAAGGCATTTTGTGGTTGGTTGCCTATCCAATCAGGATCGGCCATTGCTTGTTTTAAAGTTATTTTTTCTGAACCAACATCGGCAGGTGTACTAACCACCGATTCAACTTTGTTTTTTTCCAAAGCATTATTTGTTGAGGCTGTGTTTGCAGTTGCACTACAGCCCGCAAGCATTACGCTTGAGGCAACAGCTAATGCTACTAACGTTTTAGATGAAGAAAAATTAAAAATCATAGTGCTTCTATACCGTTATTATAATTAACGAGTATTTAAGCAGAAGCACTAAAGTTAATGCAATTTTTTAAGATAAATAGCCATTTAACAGGGTAAAGCTCAGTTTACTTAAGCCTTAATTATTTAATCACTAAATCTAGCCATACTAGGCGATGATCGCTTGATGCACCTCTATCTTTAATTAAGCGATATTGTTCGCTTGATTCAACTGGCCAAAATACCCCACCTTCTTTAATATCTAAACCGTAAGTTGATGGCAATACATAGTCTACTCGTGCTTGCCAATTAGCAGTAAAGTGTTGTGCATAGGCAAGTTCATATTGCTGTTTAGCGCCTGCACTTTTAGGTACAAGCTGTGCATTAATTAATGGATTTTTTAGCAATTGATCTGTTGTTTCTAAACGCGCTTTATCACCTTCTGGTGCTGCGTTTAAATCCCCTAAAATAACAAAACGCGACTGAGCCTCTAGCCCACCTTTTTTGCCATTATCATCATATAGGTAGTCTACATTGGCTACGTAGTCGGCAATTAATCTAATTTCGTCATGGTTACGTTTACCATTTCTATCTTCTTCGCCGTCAAACACAGGAGGCGTAGGGTGAGACGCCAATATATGCACTGCTTTATTATCAATAACAACGGGGACATCCCAAAACGATTTAGAACTTAACCTAAACGCTTGCCACTCTTGTGCGTTATACCAATTCTCGCCTGTTTTTGGCATTAACGGCATTTTTGCATTAGGCATATCTTTGTATTTAAAAGTTTGAAGCGTTCTGATTTTGTCAAAATCGATTGGGTATTTCGATAATATGGCCATACCATAATGCCCTTCAAAAAAGCCAAAGCCTTGGGCATCACCCATTACTTTACTTTTTTTACCATCGTTATCTAGGTCAAATTCTGTCGCAAGTCCAGTATTGACGGGGGCTATATAAGAATAAGGATAATCTATGGCTTTTTGCTTGTTTTGGCTTACGGCTAAGTAATGCGTTTTAAAGTAATCAATACCTTGCTCTTTAGGAACAAAATCAAATTCGTTCAGTAAAATAATATCAGGACGAACGCGCTGAATAATTTCTGCAATATTTTTTATCTGTTGTGTGTTTGAGGTAAGCGCTTTGACTAAGGCATCACTTTTAATAGGCTCGCCTTTAGCGGTGTAATTTGTGGCATCCATACTTACATTAAACGTTGCAACACGAATTGTATCGGTTGCGTACGCATTGAGACTCAATGAAGCAGCTGTTAGCAACGCACCAAACGTTAGATCAAATTTCATTTAATTATCCTACTTATAAAAAAGTAATTTTGATTATTTAATAATGTAACCTGTTTTTGTTTTTTCAGGCAAAAAAAAAGCCGAGATTACTCGGCTTTTATTATTTCATTTTTTATTCGTATAGTTTTGAACTAGTCGGCCAGCAACTGCTTCTAAGACCTGCTCAATCCCTAAATAACATCCATGTACAAAACAGTAAGAAGGCTTCCCTAATCATAACCTACTGGACCATAAAGCTTTAGCCATACAAAAATCCAACCCTAACCTAGAATGAGCTTTTCTGCCGTTTTTAAAATTCCCGGGTAATCGTGTTCTGGTAAATAATCAGTTAATTGGCTTAACTTATCTGACAGGTCATTCATATTATGAGCCGATACATTTATATGACCCATTTTACGACCTGGCTTAGCCGTTTTACCGTACCAATGACTTGTCACGTCGGGTAATGTAAGCACCTCAGCAGGGATGCTTGCTTGTCCTAGTACATTGATCATAGCTGTAATATGTTTAAGCTCAGTATTACCAAGTGGTAAACCTGCAACGGCACGCATATGATTTTCAAATTGCGAACAATGGCAACCTTGCTGAGTCCAATGACCTGAATTATGTACACGCGGTGCAATTTCATTAACTAATAGTGTGCCCATTACATCAAAAAACTCAATGGCCAATACGCCTACATAGTTAAGTTCGTTTGCAATTTTTGTAAATGCATCGTTTGCTTGAGCTTCAACATTTTGGTTATTTTTACCCGCAACCGACAGTGTTAACACACCGTTGGTGTGCTCGTTTTCTGTTAATGGATAAATTGCAACATTACCGTGCTTATCTCGTGCGCCAATAATCGACACTTCTCGGTCAAACGGGATCATTTTTTCAGCAATAATAGTATGCGGCGCATCTAGTGTTCCCGATGCTATAAACTCAGCCATTTCAGACCAAATTTCGTCAATTTGCTCATCAGATTTTAAACGCCACTGCCCTTTACCATCGTACCCTGCTTGGCAGGTTTTTATAACAAGTGGCTTACCCAGGTTTTTAGCGGCCAACTCCAAATGTACTTTTTCTGTAATTAACTGATAAGGCGCGCATTCAACACCGGTTTTGTTAAGTAACGCTTTTTCTAGTGCTCTATCGCCACCCGTTTTAATCGCGGCTTTACCCGGATAAAACTTATTACTGTTGCAGCATAGCGTTAATACATCATCAGGAATGTGCTCAAATTCTGCCGTGATTGCATCAGCGTCGCTAATTGCTTGTTCAAGTGTAGTTGTGTAAATCTCACCGGTTAGCGGGTGCTTAATTTGTTTAGTTCCCACATCGTAGGCAACTACATTCAAATTAAGCGGTGCGCCTGCAAGGCTCATCATACGTGCAAGTTGTCCGGCACCTAAAATTAAAATATTCATTGTTACTCTGCAGGGTTTGGGTTGGCTAATATTGTGTCTGTTTGATTTTTACGAAACGCTTCGATTTTTTCAAAAATGTCGGGGTTATGGCACCCTAAAATTTGTGCGGCTAATAAGCCTGCGTTTGCAGCGCCTGGTTCACCAATTGCTAAGGTACCTACTGCTACCCCTTTTGGCATTTGGCAAATTGACAATAGAGAATCAACACCATTTAATGCCTTTGATTTCACAGGAACGCCTAAAACAGGAACAGATGTAAAAGCCGCTGCCATACCCGGTAAATGGGCTGCGCCACCTGCGCCGGCAATAATAACTTTAATTCCACGTTCTGCAGCAGAGCTTGCATAATCAGCAAGTAATTGAGGAGTGCGGTGTGCAGATACAACTTTGGTTTCGTACTTAATACCAAACTGCTCTAGCATCAGTGCAGCGTGTTCCATGGTTGGCCAATCTGACTTAGAACCCATAATAATGCCAACAGTCATAAATACTCCTCAGTAATGTATTTTAAAATAGCGGACTTATGTCCGGTTTTAGGCGGGTATTATACCCAAACACGTTTAATTTGCGAGGTTCGAATGGTATTAAATGAAGATTAAAGGCTAATTTTTTATAAATAATTAATACACAACAAAAACAAAAAAAGCCATGTTAAACATGGCTTTTTGTAAATCTGAAATTGCAACGTAATTACGCTTCTTTACTTGCTAGGTACTCAGAGTAATTACCTCTAAAGTCGATTATTTTACCGTCTTTAATTTCCCATATACGGGTTGCAACAGAAGAGACAAACTGGCGGTCATGCGATACAAAAAGTAAAGTGCCTTCGTATGCTTCAAGCGCTAAGTTTAGTGCTTCAATCGATTCCATATCCATGTGGTTGGTTGGCTCATCCATTAAAAGTATGTTTGGTTTATGCATCATAATTTTGCCAAACAACATACGGCCTTGCTCACCACCTGATATTACTTTTACCGACTTTTTAATATCGTTCTGTGAGAACAACATACGACCTAAAAAGCTGCGAACAACTTGCTCGTCGTCGCCTTCTTGCTGCCATTGCTCCATCCACTCAAACAAGTTCATGTCTTTTTCGAATTCGTCAGCGTGGTCTTGCGCATAGTAGCCAATGTTAGCGTTTTCAGACCACTTAAATTCACCTGCCTTTGGTGTAAGTTTACCTGCTAACGTGTTAAGTAACGTTGTTTTACCTACGCCGTTTTCACCAATTATGGCAATACGCTCGCCAACTTCAACTAAACCTTCAAGGCCTGAGAATAGAGTATTGTCTTCAAAACCTTGACTGATACTTGTCATTTCTAGCGCGTTGCGGAACAGTTGTTTTTCTTGGTCAAAACGAATAAACGGTGTTTGTCGAGATGATGCTTTTACTTCGTCTAACTGAATTTTGTCGATACGCTTAGCACGCGATGTGGCTTGCTTAGCTTTAGAAGCATTAGCCGAGAAGCGTGATACAAACTGCTGGAGCTCGGCAATTTGACTTTTCTTCTTGGCATTTTCACTTAATAGGCGTTCACGTGCTTGCGTTGCTGCAAACATGTATTCGTCGTAGTTACCAGGATAAATACGTAGCTCACCGTAATCTATGTCGGCCATGTGTGTACATACAGAGTTTAAGAAGTGACGGTCATGCGAGATGATGATCATAGTACAATCACGCTGATTCAATACATCTTCTAACCACTTGATAGTGTAAATGTCCAAGTTATTGGTAGGCTCATCAAGTAGCATAATATCAGGGTCAGAAAAAAGAACCTGTGCAAGTAACACTCGCAGTTTAAAACCCGGTGCAATTTCAGACATAGGACCATAGTGCTGCTCAGTAGCAATACCAACACCTAATAAAAGCTCACCCGCTTTAGACTCGGCTGAGTAACCATCCATTTCAGCAAATTCAGTTTCAAGATCAGCTACTTTCATACCGTCTTCTTCACTCATTTCAGGTAAAGAATAAATACGATCACGTTCTTGTTTAATAGCCCATAACTCTTTGTGACCCATGATCACAGTATCAATTACAGAGTATTCTTCGTAAGCAAACTGGTCTTGATTTAGTTTAGCAACACGCTCATTTGGATCAGTGCTTACGTTACCCGAAGATGGCTCTAGTTCACCACTGAGTATTTTCATAAATGTTGATTTACCACAACCATTTGCACCAATTAAACCGTAACGGTTTCCTTCGCCAAATTTTGCTGAGATATTTTCAAATAACGGTTTAGCACCAAATTGCATGGTGATGTTAGCTGTACTAATAATAGCGCTACCCTCCAAGGGAGACAGGATGTATTTAAATTGCGCGCAGTTTAAACCAAAATGGCCTATTTTTCTATCAAAAATCAAACTTACCAAGCACCAAAACTTAATGATTAAGAGTATAGATTTCTAATTTTATTTTGGTATTTACATCATTGTTAATATTAAATTTAAGGTTAGATAGCAATGCTCATATAAATTTTTAAAAATTAAGTAAGGTTATGCTATTTAATTGAAAAACATAAGAATTAGAGTTTTTATACTAGAAACATAATTAATAGCTAACTTGAAAAATCATCACAATAATTAAATGTTTTTAAGGTTGTAAATTTTCAAACTACTTGTGTATTTACTATAAAAATACACATTCATAACAACTTAAAAACACAATTAACTCAGCGTGAATGTCTACCTATTATGTATAAAATTTCGATGATGTTTTTTCACTTTTGACAAACAAAGGTGTTTGCTAGTGTGCTCTGCACTTATGATTGACCACATCGCACACAAGGAAACACACAATGAAATTGAAACTAACATCAATGCTAGTAGCAATAATAGTTAGCCCTTCAGTATTCTCTGAAGTAAACATATACACGGACGAGCGCAATTCAATGAGTGTGGGTGGTTATATAGACGTAAGAGTAATAAATACGCAAAACCAAACTGAAGTCGTGAACGGTACATCACGTATAAATTTTAAAATTGATCGAAAACTTAAGCAAGACTGGAAAGCCTTAGGACTAGTTGAATGGGGTGTAAACCCTGTAGGTAGTAGCGATATTATTTACAACAATCGCTTTGAATCAATCCAGGATGAATTTTTATATAACCGTTTAGGCTATGCCGGCCTCTCGCATGATAAATACGGGCAAATTACAATTGGTAAGCAATGGGGTGCATGGTACGACGTTGTTTATAGCACAAATAACAGCTTTGTATGGGATGGTAATGCAGCGGGTGTTTATACCTATAACAAGGACGATGGCGCAGTAAACGGTACGGGCCGAGGCGATAAACTTATTCAATATCGTAATAGCTACAATGACTTAAGTTTTACACTGCAAGCACAGCTCAAAAACAGCGAGTTTTATACCTGTGACGTTAGTGACATTACAGAACAAGAATGCGAAACGCTTTGGAATGCAGGCGATACAGCTGCCCAACAAGTAGAATTTAACTACACCTTTGGTGCTTCGGTTACTTATACCCCTACTGACATGTTAACGCTTACAGCCGGTGTAAACCGAGGCGAGTTTGATTTGACTTACGGTGATGGCACCACACAAAATGTTGAAGACCTAATATACGGTGCAGGCATTATGTGGGGTCGCGTAGATCAAAAAGGTCTTTATGTTGCAGCTAATATTAATGAAAACAAAAATCATGATACCGATAATCTTGGTCGCTTAATTAAAGACGCAATAGGTATAGAAACATTTGCATCGTACCGCTTTGATAACGATGTTCGCCCTTTTATTGCCTACAACGTATTTGATGCAGGCGATGATTACGTTATTCAGCCAAACTTTAATACCGATCCGAACGATGTATTTAAACGTCAATTTGCTGTTATTGGTCTTCATTATTTAATTGACGAAGACACAATTGCGTATATAGAAGCACGTAAAGATTTTAGTGACTTTGAAAGCAATGATAAAGAACAGCAAGCACAAATGGAGCAGTCAGAAGATGACGGCATCGCATTTGGATTTAGATATCAATTGTAGAAAGCAATTACCCTTTCGCGCTCTAGTGACTTAGGGCGCTGTGCCCTAACCTCATCCTTGCTTATTATTTCTCATATATAATCATCTGCTAAGATTAACTTTTATCATATATTGTATGATGTGTTCTTTATGAATATTTACATAATCTTGTTTAAAGCAAACCTATATATATACTTTGTAGGCTGTTTACAATGCTTGGTTTAGCAACATATTAAGGCCTTTCATTTAAAAACTTTTGATATCCACCTAACGCATCTGCAACACTTAGTCTTGGATTATCGTTATGTTCCGCATTGGGATTAATAATAGATTCCCACTTTAAGTGCTCGTTAGGACTGGCCTTTAATGCTTGCTCTAAATTACTATACGCCTCTAACATAAGCGGATGCTCTTCCTCACCTACCGATAAAAACAAATACGTTGGCTTTTTAAACATTTTATTCGACGCCTTTAAAAACGAGTCAACTTTGTTTACTACCGTCATATCGTCATACCATGCGGCAGGACTAAATGCAAAATAGCCATTAAACAGATCCGGTTTAGTATGAAGTGTATAAAACACAAAACTGCCACCAGCAGAAAACCCACTTAAAATACGGTTATTGTTTAATTTAAATCGATTAGTCAAATAAGGTAATAATTCTAACTCTATAAACTGTAAAAACTTATCTGCTTCTCCGTTGGGTTCTATATTGTTTGTTGCAGGCGCTTGGGTATTAACGTCTTGGCGAGCATAAGGAGGTACCAAATCACGATTTCGAGTAGCCGTAAAAAACAAGTTAGGGATTGATACCAATATAGCTTGCTCGGCCTGTCCTTTATTTGAAAATGCCGTTAATGATTCATTCCACGTATCTAGGTTAAAGTTACCATCGGTTTTTATTATTAACGAATAAACTTTATTGGTATCGTAGTTAACGGGTAGCCTAATAAATACCTTACGCGATTCATTTAAAATTTTTGAATCAAGTGTAATGTCTGTATAAGCCGATACATAATGATTGTAGTAGCGGCCGCCTAAAATAAGTAAGCTTAACGTAATGACAGCTAATACGAGGTTAATTAGATAGTTTTTATTAATTTTTAACGACATGTATCTCTCTTTTTACTAATTATTTTTAAGACTACAAAACCAAATATTTTCGTTATTAGTAAACCCTAGTCCCTCAAGCAACTTGCACGAAGCCGTATTAGCTTTGTTAACCTCTGCGTAAAGCATTATTAACTCGTAATGCATAACAAGTTTTGGGATTAAAGTTTGCAGCGTTTCTTTCATGTAGCCCTGTTGCCAAAATTCAGGATCTAATTCAAAACCCAAAAATGCGGTTCTTGCTTCTTTATTAATTTTATACAGACCACAACTACCAATTACTTTATTGAGGGTATTCTGTTTAATCGTAAAGCGTATAACTTCTCCCTCATAATAGCGGCTAATATCATTTTGTATTAATTGTTTAATATCACTTTTGCTAAGGGGTATTGTGTAGTCATTAAACTGGCTAACAAGAGGATTATTTAAAATAGCATGCATACTGGCAGCATCTTTATGGGATATTAAGCTAAGCGTGACACGAGGTGTAGCCAAATTTTTATACATGTTGTAATACAAAATTAAATAGCACTTTATGAACACGTATTATTAACTTACCATAACGTATTAACAAGCATTAAATTGAGAGCAGCCAAGCATGAGTGACGACTTTAAAGTGATACAACCAACAACTACAGTTTACTGCCCTAAACGTGGTGAAGGTTGGACCTTAACCGGAATCACTAACATTAACGAATTTACCTCTGTTATGTTTGATGGTACACGTTACACATTACCAGCACGTGAAATTATTGAAGAGCTACTCCCTAACCAGCTAGCTCGAGAGCAAAATAGCTAACGCTCCATCAATAAAAAAGGCTGCAGTTAAGCAGCCTTTTTTATAATTAACGCCAATTTAAAATGTATCGTCTTCACTGTATACATTTACTTTGAGTTCATCGTCGTCTTCAAATACAACAAACGAAATAGGCTTACAGCATACTTGGCAGTCTTCTATATATTGTTCATCAATATCAGCTGCATCAAGTAATACTTCAATGCTTTCGCCGCAATACGGGCAACTTATCGATTTTTCGGTTAACTGGTTCATTCAACACCTGCTAATTTATTCATCAATGTTTTCACTTTAATAAACACGCTTTAATAATACAACATAGTGTTATGTGGGTTACTTATTCAAAATGTGGCTTTAATTACAAAGTATTACGTACGTTACTTTGCATCCTGTATACACTAGGGCCTGTTTATCTTTCGAGGTTAAATTTGCAGCAGTGTGTTTGGTATTTAGGCAAGGCAGAGCCTATGTAGTGTGGTTACTCCCCATAAATAGGCGATAACGCAGTATAAATACCAAACACGCGCTGCCCGAAGGTTCGTCCTAGGGGCGATTAACTCTTTGTTGCTCGGTTTTTACTTAGCCCTCTAGGTTACAAACCTCGCGCCACGATTAAATCGTCCCTAGTTAGAACAAATTTTAATCCTGAAAGGTCAACAGGCCCTAAGCAATGAAATAGTAATAACAGTTAGCAGGTCTAGCTATAGAGAATATGTATTTAAACTCATACTAGAGGTAGATTATTATATGAAAAAATCACTTACGCTTGCATTAACATCTGCCGCAATTTTATTTAGCACTTTTACTCATGCTGCAAAAACCGAAAAAGCGGTTTTAGCCGGTGGGTGTTTTTGGTGTATGGAAAGCGACTTTGAAAAGCTTGATGGCGTAAAAGATGTAATATCAGGCTTCACAGGCGGTAAGCTTAAAAACCCAACCTACAGTGGTAACCACAAAGGCCATTACGAGGCTGTGCAAATTACTTACGATCCGGATGTGGTGAGCTACAAAGGTATACTTGATCACTATTGGGTAAATATTGATCCCTTTGATGCCAAAGGCCAATTTTGTGATAAAGGGCCAAGTTATTTAAGCGCAATTTTTGTAGCTAACGAGCAAGAACGTAAAATAGCTGAACAAACCAAACAGGCCGTTGTGAATGAGTTTCCTAATCAAACAGTAGTAACGCCTATACTAAACGCCTCCACCTTTTATCCCATTAAAGGAAAAGAAAGCTACCATCAGGATTATTATAAAAATAATCCTATTCGCTACAACACATATCGTTGGCGATGTGGTCGCGACAGCCGTCTTGAAGATATATGGGGCGACAGAGTCACCCATTAATAACTGCTGTTAAATCAGGCTGCATTTTGTGTAGCCTTTCAAGCTAACGCTCCTCTATTATTAATTTTTTATATATACTGCTTACTTTAAAGTGTTATTTATTAATTTTAATTACACTAATAAAATAGACTCCTAGATTGTTAAACCTGTATTCAATAACTGGAGTGACACAATATGAAAACTAATCAATTACAACTAGCCAGAGCACTTGATTTACCAACACGTCAAGCTATGTTGAACCGTGAGCATTCAGTTCAACAGTTTTGGTCAAACAATAACGAATTAATAACAAATGCTTGGAGTGAATGGGAACTAAGCGAACTTAATCAATCAGCTTTTACACTCGATGATTCTTTGCTTGATAAAAACTTACGCGAAGCGATTACTAAAGCTTGGCAAGATCCTACTAAAGAACATTTGGTAAAATCGCTTCTTAAAGAAGTAGCACCAGATGTGTACGAGTTTCAATTTTTTGACCCAGAGCGTCTACCTGATTTACGCGGTTACCTTGAGCAAGTGTGGAGCTCTGGGATCCCTATGCGCCCACCATACGGAATTGTATTAAACAGACGTGGCGTAATGCTTGATAAGCGTTCAAGTGGTTATTTAGCAGCGCCAAGTTTTCAGGCATTTTACAACGAGGTCTTAAACAATTATATGAGACCAATTTCGCGCTTATTGTTCCCTGAGATTATGGGTTATGACACGCAAACATTTGGGTTTTCTATTTACTACGATCCCAACACAGATGCGTCTATTCGCCCACATACCGATGCGTCAGCGGTCACGTTAAATATTAATTTAAATTTACCTGAAGAAAAATTTACAGGTTCAGAACTCGACTTTTATGACCAACAAACAGGTAAAGTCACTCAGCTCAGTTTTAAACCGGGTTGTGCAATGATACACAGAGGCAATGTTGCTCATGCTGCTAAACCTATCCTAACAGGTGATAGAACAAATTTTGTAATGTGGTTATTTGGTGACCGAGGCCGCTTACCAGCCCATGGTGCACAACGTAATCATATAGATGCAAAAGAGCGTTGGACAACGCCAAAATCAGTACCTGACGGTTATGTACCCTTTTAGTATTTAATACTATTGAAAGAAAAACTAACTGTATAAAAGGCTGCTATCACAAGCAGCCTTTTCATTGTATGACTTACGTAAATTTAAAATCTATATGCTGCAGAAAACTTAACGTTTCTTGGTGTACCAGGTTGTACCCAGGCATCGGCAAACGAGTTTGTGTAGTACGTTTCATCAAACAGGTTATTTATCTCAGCCGCAATGCCAATTTCGTTTGTCACATCGTAATTTACAAAAACACGCGCTGTTGTGTAACTTGGTAGTTCAAAATCGGTACCAAAAAAGCCGTTACGCTTGCCCACATGTAACAAACCACCACCAAACTTAACGGCTTTACCGTAAAGCACAGCAGATTGCACTAACTGTAAACTAAGCTGTTGCTCAGGCACGTTTAATAGTGACGCGCCCGCTTCTACTGTGTAACCAAAGTTGGCATCAAAAAATGAGTTTTCGATTGTTGCATCAACGTACGCATACGACGCCCAAACTTCAAGCGTATCGGTAAGCTCGCCCGTTAGGTCTATTTCTATGCCTTTACTTTGCGCTTCGCCAATGGCGGCATAGGTAAACGCTGTTGCATCGTCTACTACTAGCATGTTGTATTGCTCTACTTTAAACACGGCAACAGTACCAAATAAGGCGCCATCGTTTAATGTAAAATTAATCCCCACCTCTGTAGAGCTAGATTGGTTTGGCTCAAAACCATCGCCATTGGCATCGCCCCCCGAAAGCGGACGGAAGTTTTCACCGTAAGCACCATAAACAGATACATAATCGCTTGCTTGATAAACCACACCAAACTGCGGGCTCACGCGTGACTGCGTTTGTTTAGTTTTGGTGTTAGCTAAGCGGTTATTTAAGCGCTGCTCGTAATCATCAAAACGTGCACCAATACGTATATCTAACTTATCGGTTAGGCTTATTTGATCTTGAATGAATACCCCTACCGACTCTTGAATCTCTACGCGGTCAGTATTTGATGTTGGCGTTGGTAATTCATACGCGCCGTAAACAGGGTTAAATACATTAATGTATTGATCGCCACGTACACGCAGTGCAAATTGATCATTTTCAAATTTATCGGCATCTATCCCGATTATTAAACGATTTTCAACGCCTGCTACGTTAACATTACCGCTCACTTCAGCTCTCAGTACTTGATAAGTAGAATCGTAATCTCGATAGCGTCTAAAGCGGTTTACTTCGCCATTAACTACACCACCAAAGCCGGTTTCGGTTGCAAAGCCTTCTAAAGAAGTATCGCGGTAGTTTGCACCAAATAAAATGCTCCAGTTATCATCAAAGTCATGAATATACTCTAACTTGTGCCCTAGTACATCGGCTTCAATTGGGCCATCGCCCGGCTCACCTAAAAAGCGGCTTTCAGGTATAAGGCCAAGCTCGTCATCTATGGCTAATACACCTCTATCAAACGGTACTTCTTGGTCGCTATATTCAAGCTCGTATATTAGTTGGCTGTTATTATTAATATTCCACACTATTGACGGGCTAAACCCTTGTTTAGTGGTTTCGATGGTATCTCTAAAGCTTTCGGCGTCTTCATAAAAACCAACTAGTCTAATTGCTACGTCGTCGTTAAGCGCTGTGGTGTAATCAACATCGGTGCGGTAAGTATCAAAACTACCTACAGAGAGCTTAATTTCGCCTGCGGTGTCAAACGTTGGGCGTTTAGTAACTAAATTTACTGTACCACCTGGTTCACCACGGCCAAATAAAGCAGCGCGCGGACCTTTTAAAACCTCTACTGACTCAATACCCGACAAATCACGCGAGCCTCCAAAGCCACGTCCTGCATTAAAGCCATTTACTAAGTAGTTACTTGGCAGGTTTTCGTCGCCTACAAAGCCACGTAACGAAAAGCTATTCCACAGCCCACCAAAGTTGTTTTGGCGCGCAACAGAGGCTGATAAATCAAGCGCTTGATCAAGACTTACTGCGCCTGCGTTTTCAAGGGCTTCTAAATCAATTTTAAGCTCTGACTGAGGTGTTTCTAAAGGGCTAAAGTTACCTTGATAAGCCTGGCGAGATGCAACAACGGTTACTTTTTCAATTGCGTCATCCTTTACGCTTTTACTTTGCTGGTTTTGCTCAGCGGCCATAACGTGGCTGCTAAATAAGCCTACTAAGCAAGTACTTAAATAGGTGAGCTTAAGCCCTTTTGTATTGGTTTTCATTGCGAACCTTGTGAGTAATGTAAGTATTTTATAGTTATGTAGTAATTTTAATCGCGCTAAACAGGTACGTTTAGCGCTGTATTTTTAGTTGCTGCTTTGCGTGGTGTTTTCAAAGAGTGGCATGTTTTCAAGGGCTGCTTTAGTTGGGTCGCCTTTGTAAAATAACCACGGGTAATAAAACTCGCGTAATTGTTGATGATAATCTCTAATTTGCTGCTCATAAGCATACGCGGCAATTGAATCGGTATTGGCTGCACGGGTTAAGCTGCGCTGCAATAACAGCGGTGGCGAAACCCAAGATACAAAACTGGCTAACTCGTATTTTTTAGCGGCTGCGTCGCGATAGGCCTTTGAAAGCTTTGCCGCTTTTAAATCGCCCATTTGTTGAAATGCGTAATACCACTTCCATTCAAATTCGCTGTTCATATCAATATATGGTGCAAGCGCTGGGTACTCTTTAATAAAAGGCTGCATAGTGGCAGATTTAGGTAAATCCCACGCATCGTTTACAGCCTCGCGTTGAGTTAGCATAATGTCGCCCCCTTTAGGCGAATGCACTGACTTGTTTATAGTAAGATCGCCTAAAATAGGAATAATAAAAGCAAACAACACCCACAAACCAATTAAGCTAGAGGCAACACGTGGCGCACTGGTTGCATTTTTACCCCACCACACGCTTAGTGCAGTCCAAAATGCAAGGTAAGCAATACACAACAGCGATACATAAGCCACTTCATACGCGCTTGCCCCAGCTATAAATCCGCCTACAAAAAATGGCAGCATTAAACACACTATTATTGCTACAAACCTTACGGTTATACGAGCGCCCCACAAAGCAAAGTAAGACTTAGCTGTAGTGACTAATAAATCGTGCCTACCGCTGGTACGCTCGCTTGCAAATAAATCATGAAACAGCAAAATAATAATCAGTGGCGCTAGCGCACTAATTACAAACACAAAATCTATTTTACCGGCTTGAGCCAGCTCAGCATTTTGTGCATCGCTTTCGTAAATTTGCCCCTCAAGCGCTAATAAATTAATGCGGTGTTTCCAAGGGAATATATCGCGCTCGCCTAAAGCAGCAAATGCCAGGTTAGATGGCTGCGAGTACGTTAAATGAAAGCTGTAATAAGCCAACATGCCTGCATCGCTTTGCTTTTTCTGTACTTTGGCGCGGTCGCTTTGATCTGCTGCTTTTAAGCGCTCTATTGTTTGCTGCTGTGCGCTTACTTCGCTTAACCCGCTGTAAATAGCAAAACCCGATAAAACAAGGCTACACAGTAGTAATACCACTACGTACTTTTGGCGCAGTAAAAAGCCCCATTCACGCATAAGTTGTGTAATTAAATAGCTCATAACAAACGTTTTCCTACCAATTTAATACCGCCCACAAGTACTACAATCCACAGTAATAACTGTAAAAACGCAGGTACACTTCTTTGTGCTCTAACATCTGCACTGTCTACATTAAAATTAAAGTCTTGTAGTATTTGCCAGTTCTCTGCGCTTACACGTGCTTTTTTAGTGGCTGCAGCATTGGCGTTTCGGTTCATATCAACTTTGTAATCAAGCTCTTCAATATGAATTTTGTTAAGCCCTTGCACAAAATCAAAACGCAGTTGCTCAGTTTCGCGTAAAAAACGATGATGCGTTTCAATACTTGTACCCACCACAATCATAGAGAGCGAGCGAATAGCCACCATAGGGGATACCCAACCAAAATAACGCGATACCTGCGTTTGCTTAAGTTCACTTTGCATACGTTGCTCAGCAAATTGATTTAGTACTTTGGCTTGTTTAGCCTCTGATTCACTGGCTACTAAACCTCTAAAGTTTACCGGCAGCTCATCAATGCTATTTACGTTGTACTTTTTAAGGAGTGATTGTTTAAATTGCTTAAATGCAGGGTCGTTCGTGTTATGGCCGTCGCCTAGTTTTCTAAGCTCGGCTTTAACAGCAAAATCGGTTTCTATTTTACCGGCAGATGGCACAGCCGTTGAGGCCGTAGTACTTGCTACGCGCGGCATAACAATACACAGTAAAATCCATACAAACGCAAGCGCCGTAAAACTACCACTGTTTTTACTAAACACGCTCGATGCGAGTAAAATCAGTAATACCCACACAGTTAAATATAAAGCGTAACCTACAACAAAACTGGCAACTGCTAATAAGCTTTCACCCGCAGATACCGTAAACAAAGCCGATACAGCCAGTGGCGCAATAACCAAGCCCACTACCGAAAGCAGTGCTAAACCTTTACCGGCAATAAGCGTAATACCCGACGTGCCTTGCGCTAATAAGTACGACAGCGTTTGCGATTCACGCTCACGACTAATAGAGCTGTAGCCAATTAATATAAGCAGTAACGGCGCTAGTGTTTGCACTATAAAAGCTGGCGTTAAGCTACCTAATTTAGTAAGCGCTGTACCTTGGCGTTGATCGGCAAACATTGCACTATTTTGCCTATGCCCTTCTAAAAATATTGAGTTACCTGTGTATGCGTCAATACCTGGGTCAAGGGTGCTCAGTGGTGAAGGTGTTCTAAAGGCATAGTGCCCATAGTGCACCATTCTGTGTGGGTGACGATCGGGCTGCTCAACAAAACTTTGCTCGGCATTTGATTGAAGTTCATGGCGATCATGGCTTAGTTCAAGCATAGTAATTGTGGTCACCACAACCGATGAAAGGGTAAGCAGTAAGCCAATGGCTAAAACGGTCATTGCTAGTTTTGAGCGAAGCCAATAACGCCATTCATCTTTGGCAACTGTAACCATTTTTGAGAAATTATTTATACTCATTACGCGCCTCTTTGCGCAAAGGCTGCGTGCACTTGTTCGGTATCAATGCGGCCGTTTTCTGGCGCGTCGAATTCGCCCACCAGCTCGCCCGCTCTTAGTAACCCAATACGGTTAGCTACTTGGCAGGCGCCGTATACATCATGCGTAACCATTAAAATAGAAGCACCCGCTAATGCAAGCTCGCGCACTAACTGGTTAAACTCATCTATGGCAACAGGGTCAAGGCCCGATGTAGGTTCATCAAGTAAAAATATTGGGGCTTCACGTAAAATAGCCAATGCAATTGCGGTTTTTTGCCTCATGCCTTTAGAATACGTTTGCATAGGACGTTCCCATGCAGCTTGTTGCAGCGCTACACGGTTAAACGCGGTATTAATCTGCTCGTCTGTTTTATTAATATCAGCAAGTGATAAAAAGTATTTTACGTTTTCGCGGGCGGTCAAATGGGGGTATAACGTTGCAGACTCGGGTAAATACGCCGTTTTGCCGCGAACAAAATCAAGTGCTTTGCTCACCTCTTTATCCACTACTTTTACCGAGCCTTGCGTTGGTTTATTAAAACCCAGTAACGTTTTTAACGTGGTTGACTTACCCGCACCGTTACCGCCAAGTAGTGCATAAATTTCGCCTGAGCCCACAGTAAAATTTAAGTTTTTTAAAATGGCGTTATTTTTAATACTAAAACTTAGCGAGTCCACTTCAATAATGGCTTCACCTTTATTTTTATGAGTACTATTTAATAAAGAATTGCTGGTATTTTCAGCTCGTTGAGGTTCTATTTGTGATGTTTGATTAATTGCAGTAGGTGTTGTCACATTCACACTCTATTAAAGAAAAATTCAATGCGGAGGATGTTATACTATAACAACCCTTAATTGCAACAATATAACATTGTATTTTTTAATCAATATTTCAAGCAGCTGGGCGTGTAAAATAATATGGCACTAAAAGCGTGATCACAGTCCGTCAACCCTAGCATTCTGGCGAGTTGGTAATTTAAGATATTGTGCTATCTTTTTATTATGTTTAATTAAATAAATACCGGATAACATGCGGATCATAGGCTTCATTATCATCGTATTAATGGCAATATCTGCAACTGATAGAAGCTATGCAAATGACATTGATGTTCAATTTAGCGGATTTGCATCTTTTGCCCTTAGTTACACTGACGACTCAGATATTGGCTTTGCATCTAATTATTCAAATGTAAACAAGTCTGGTTTTTCAGCTACGCGTGATTCAATTTTAGGTGGCCAGGCAAATATATCTTTGTCAAATAACTGGGATTCTGTAGTTCAAATAGTGATACAAGATCATGCCTTCAAAAGCTTTGATAACTTTTTAGAACTTGCATTTGTACGTTACCGGCCATCACGTAACTGGGCCATCCGCGCAGGTAGGTTAAACAGCGACCTTTACTTACTGTCTGAGTACCCTTACGTTGGATACGCTTACTTGTGGGTGCGCCCGCCTCATTCGTATTACTCGTTTGCAAACATTGCAGGTAATTTTGATGGAATAGACGTTGAATACAGTAAAGCAATTAACGATGGCTTCTTACGCTTAAAACTCGCTTATGGTGGCTCTACAGCAAAAATAAAAGCTTATAATGACGATTTTTTTATTGATTTTGATAACTTAACAACCCTCAGTGCAACATACTCTTTAGATGCATGGACAATGCGCTTTTCGTTATCAAGGTCCGCTTTTGGCGATTACAAACTAACCGCATTGGATGAGTTTATATCTTCACTAGATTCAGTACCACAAAGTATATGGCCACAAGCACAAACAATATCGAACAAATTTAATACTAAGGGAAATAGTATAAAGTACGCTGCATTTGGGCTTACTTACGATTATGATAATTGGCTTATTCAATCTGAAATGGGTATTTCAGAGTCCGATTGGATAATTGCACCATCAGTTCTCAACAGTTACATTAGCGCAGGTTACCGAGTAAACAATGCAATATTTTACACTAGCTTTTCTGCAGCAAAAAACCGCCACAATGTAATTAAAGTAATTGACCCTGTTTTTTCACCCGGTACACCCGAACAAATATCAAAACCAATACAACAACTGGCTTTAGCTGCTCAAGCTTCAATTAAGATTCCCTATGTACATCAGCATTCGATAAACGTAGGTGTAAAATGGCAACTATCAGAGCGGTTAGCTCTAAAAGCTCAACTAGATCGCTTTGATATAAAACCAGTTGGTGCGGGATTATGGAGCTTAAGTAATCCTGCAGATGTCGATAAAGGTCACAAAGTACATGTACTCAGCTTAAATGCTAGCATGGTTTTTTAGTTATGATAATCGCTCGTAATCTTGGCTTTAATTTAATACTTTCCATGTTTCTGCTAGTTGTTAGCATGTATGCCGAGTCTACTGAATTTGTTGTAGTGGTAAACAAAAATAATACTATTAATGCCTTATCGAAACGAGAAGTAATAGATATTTATATGGGCCGATATTCAACTTTCCCTGATGGTGAAATATCAAAGCCACTCGATCTGCCCGCGAAATCAGCATTCAAAAACGATTTTTACTTAAAATTGGTTAATAAAGATGAGCAGCAAATAAATGCATATTGGGCCAGGTTATTATTTTCGGGCAGAGGAAAGCCCCCCACACCATCAGCCTCTTTGGAAGATGCATTAAAAACAATTGCATCATCGCAATATGCAATTGGCTATATCCCCTTGTCGCACGTTACAGATACAGTAAAAGTGGTATACACGTTTGATTAAAATTATTAGCCAAAAACTCTACTTACGAGTCGCTTTATCTATTGCCTTAGTTGCTATTGTTGTATCAATAGTGTCGTCAATGCTGTCGTATTACTCAGACCTTAAAGAAAAGAAAAACACCAACTATCTACTGGTCCAGCAGTTAGCCCATACCGTTGAAAAAGCAGCGACTATAGCTGCTTACCTAAACGATCAGGAATTAAGCCAAGAAATAATTAATGGCTTGCTAAGTAACGATATTGTGCAAGGCGCAAGCATAGAGGGTAAATCAAACACAAAAGGAGAAATGGAGTTATTTATTGCAAATGGAACTATTAATAAACAAAAAGAAGCAGTATTAGTTAAGCTTGTTCACCCTTTTCTAGATGACACTTTTATAGGCGTTTTATCAATATACCCCGACGATAAATTTATACAGCAACAAGCACAAGCCGCACTAAAAAAAGAATTCATATTAATGCTAATACAATCTATCGTCATTGCTTTTTTTGTGTCGCTTGTTGTACAAAGGTGGCTTACGAAACCTATTCAAAACCTTACTGATAGCTTTGCTAAAATTAATCCATCTAAACCTGAAACCCTTAAAATGTTAAGCTTTAAACAGGGTAAACGAGATGAAATAAGTCGATTAACACAAAATATAAATGCTTTAATGCATGAGTTGCATTTAACTATTAGCAATGAACAAACCCTACGAAAAAAAACACAAGAACTGGAAGCAAAATTTAGACTTATATTTGAACAAGCCAGTGCTGGCATTTGTTTACTGGATGATAAAAATACTATCACTACCTTTAACCCTGCGTTTAAACATTACTTTACCCTACCCGGTGAAGAAAAGTTATCAACCTTGCACTTCCCTGAATTATTAAATAACGTTGAAAAATTACAAAGTCTACTGTTAGATATTCGCAGTGATATAAATCCACCTCAAACAACATTAGATGTTGAGTGTAAAATAGGCTACAAAACGGTTTGGTTTCATTGCTTATTTGTAAGGTTAACAGACCAAAGACAAAACAACCGAAGTCCCCAGCAAGAACAATTAGTAGAAGTAATTTTACATGACGTGACCGAACGAGCAGAACGAGAATTTCAAACCCAATTTGAAGCCGATCACGATCCACTCACTGACCTATTTAATCGCCGTGCCGGCGAAAAGCGCCTAAAAAAAGCACTGCGTGAATGCGCTAAACACGGCCAACATCTTGTGCTTATGATGATTGATTTAGACAAATTTAAACCCATTAACGATACCTATGGTCACGAAGCCGGTGATAAAGTATTAATAAAGATAGCAAACCGCTTTAAAAAGCGATTTAATAACAATACTGACATATGTATACGGCTAGGCGGTGATGAATTCATTATTGCGCAGCAACTTAATACTTACGATAAAACCGCAACACAGAACCAAGCCATAGCTCTGATCGATGAGCTACAGCAGGACATTAGTATTTCTCAAACTAAAAAATGCGCAGTAGGAGCAAGCATAGGTATTGCGGTGGCCCCTAACGATGGCAATGAACTACTTGAATTAATGTTCAACGCAGATCAAATGCTCTACCAGGTAAAAGAAACAGGCCGCGGAAATGTTGCCTTTTATGACGAGTTAAAAAAATAAGATGCTCTTAAGTATATTGAACAATTAAGTTTTCAATTGCTAAAATGCAAACCTACTTTCCTATCAAGATATACAATGGCAAACTTCAATACTCATCTAAATACTGCTGTTATCATCACCGGCTTAAGCTCAGCCACATTATTATCTGCAGATCACATTGATTTAAACGGCGCACTTTGGTTGTGGTTTTTAGGCTCCATTGGCGGCTTATTACCCGACATAGACTCTGATAACTCCACATCACTCGATACTATTTTTAACTTATTTGCGCTAAGTACTGTATTAATAGTAATGCATTACATTACCACGGAGCTAACTATTCAAATTAGTTTTGTCGAGTTAATTGTAGTGCCTTTGTTAGTGTATGGATTTATGAAATATATTGTCAGGCCCATTTTTGAATGGATCACAGTACATAGAGGCAGTTGCCACTCTTTATTATTTATACTGCTTTGCGCGTTGTTAACAACACAAGTAACATGGCAATTGAATGACCAATCAACCCTTTATTCGGCAACTTTTGCCTGGTTAACAGGTGGGTTTATTTTACTCGGCGGCTTCATTCATTTATTGCTCGATGAAATTTACAGCGTAGATTTAAGTAATGTGGAAATAAAACGGTCATTTGGATCGGCTCTAAAAGTGGCTGAATTTGATAATAAATTAATTACATTGGCTTCGATTATAGCTATTACATGTTTAATCTATGTGGCCCCACCTACAGCGCAAACTATATCGGCCTTGAGTGACTGGTCTCATTTTAGGCTTTTATCTAGTTAGTTTAGTATTAAGGCAGTTTGCAATGTTATTAACTTTAACTAGTTATAACATTGCTAAATTAGTTGCCACTATTTGATACAAAATATTTTTATAATTTTAAACGAAATAATTAAATAGTTTCACCTGTCTTATACCTGCAAGTTCGAAAGCTTTTGCATCATTTAAAGCGTCAAATATAAATTATAAGAGGTCCTTAATGGAATTTACGAATAAACGCACCACCCTAATTGCAGCATCTTTATTGTTGGCGTTAGCGATAACACAGGCTATTTTTACAGCGCTTTATAGTGGCGGAATTAGCTTTTCAAGGCAGTATGCATGGGGTCTAGAAGCGGTGCTGTTCACAGTACTTGTTGCATTTTCAGGTGCAGCTATGCTGCAAGCAAAAAATTCTCAACTAGGCTGGTCGGCAATCACATTTAGCGCTGTTCTTAACATAATACAAGTAAGTATTGGCCTAACTTTATTTTCAACATTTGGAAAAGTAGCGGGTGCAGTAGAAGGCGCACAGCCATTAATTGGTGGTGTAGTGTCTTTATCATTTATGATTTACTACGCAGCTAAATTATTATTAGGCTTAGCAGCCCTTGTATTTGGCCTATCTTTTATTGCTAAAGGTGGCAAAGCCATTGGTAGCCTTACAGCCCTTGCAGGCGGTGTTGCAATGCTTGCCAATGCTTTATTAATTATTTTTGGCCGTGATGGATTTCTACCATCAGGCGTTGCTGGCGCTTCAGGTATGATTGCAACATTACTTTTATCAATATGCTTAATAAGCCTTTTCCGCAAAGCAGACTAAGGCCTAATACCTTACAAGCAAGGTATATATTTTATAGGTTATAAACATCGGCTAATATTTTATATAGGCCGATGTTTTACCTTTAACCCACTCACCCAACGTATTCCAAATTGTTTATCTCTAAACCTATTTATCCGATTGACTAAAAAACAAAATATACCAGCCCTCATGTTTATTTAAATCGCCTGTAAAAGAGACCTTGAATCTATTAAATAAAAATTGCACGTAAACAAAGCTATATTTCTGTAGGCTTTAAATTTGTAGCACTATTTATTATTTATAACTTTGCTTTTTTACCCACCTCATTAGTATGCTAAAGTGCCAATACAAGCTAAATTTAATTATTTAGCATACCCTACTTCGCTAATAGATTAATAATAAAGAGAAAAAATGACAAAATCTAATACCGGTGTTGTTGTATTAAGTGCCGTAAGAACAGCAATTGGCAGTTTTGGCGGAACCCTTAAAAACTTTACCCCTGCAGAGCTTGGTACACTTTGCGCAAAAGAAGCCATTAAAAGAGCACATATTCCCTTAAACCAAATAGGTTCATCCGTAATTGGTAAGGTAATACATAATGGCCCAAAAGATGCCTACCTATCTCGTGTTATCGGTTTAAATGCCGGGCTACCTATCAGCAGCCATGCAGTTACACTTAATCGCTTATGTGGGTCAGGCCTGGAAGCAATAATACAAGCAGCACAACAAATTCAATTAGGTGATGTGGATGCAGCCCTTGCTGGTGGTTCAGAAAGTATGAGCACATCGGCTTATACACTTCAAAGTAACCGCTGGGGACAAAAAATGGGCAACAGCGTAATGTTAGACGAGCTCACAACAACATTACAAGATCCGTGGGATAACAATCCTATGGGGATCACCGCAGAAAATGTCGCAGAAAAATATAAAATCAGCCGCGAAGAACAAGATAATTACGCAGCGCAAAGTCACAATAAAGCAGCTAAAGCAATTGAAAAAGGTCACTTTAAGTCTCAAATAGTTCCAATCGAAATTAAATCGCGTGAAGGCACGCACCTTTTTGATACAGATGAACATGTTCGTGCAGACACATCAACTGACAAACTTGCCACACTTAAGCCCTACTTTAAAGAAAATGGCACAGTAACAGCTGCTTCATCTTCAGGTATAAACGATGGCGCAGCTATGCTTGTACTTATGTCTGAACAAAAAGCTCACGAACAAGGGCTTCAACCTATTGGACGACTTATTGGCTATTCTCGTGCTGGTGTTGAACCCTCATTAATGGGAACAGGACCTATTCCCGCTGTACAGCAAGTATTTGAAAAAACGGGCTTAACAATTGACGACATTGATATAATTGAGTCTAATGAGGCCTTTGCAGCTCAAGCCTTATGCGTAGCAAACGAGTTAAACTTTCCTGCACATAAGGTGAACCCGAATGGCGGCGCCATAGCGCTAGGTCACCCGGTTGGCGCAACAGGCGCTATTTTATCAACAAAATGCTTATACGAACTAAAACGCATTAACGGTAAATATGGTCTAGTTACTATGTGCATTGGCGGTGGGCAAGGCATAGCAGCCATTTTTGAAGCGCTTTAAATTTTTGAAGCGCTTTAGTTAGTTTAATAAAAAGCTGTATTCACCTAGAGCAAAAAAACACTTTGCTTTTAGAGGAAGTAAAAACGTGTAAGGCTATGTGTTTGCGTGAACTTCCTCTTGAGTCTTTGTTTGTGAAAATTTATTATTTAAAAACTCTTCAAACAGAAAAATAAGAGTTACCTCATTTTATAGTTTAACTATTATCGTTGAGCAAAACTCGATTTATAAAACGTTTTTACAAGTTAACTTTCTTACCCCCAAAAAAGCACCACCAAATGATATTAAAAATAAAATCGGTAAAAACAGTAATGTATTGGTGTTAGCAATATTTATAGCTGGGCTGCCAATAACTGCCAGCGTATTAATTAGTAGCAATATTAAACTTGATTGAAGGTAGCCTTTGTACTCTATAGCCCCTGCAAACAACAACATAAAAATTGAACCTAAAATCGCAGGCGTAAATGGTGCAACGGCAAGTAACATGCAAACGAATGAAAATATAACAGCACATCCAATTATTATTTTAAACATAATAACCTCAATGATAAGTGGCGTTTAATCCAAGTAATTAAAAGAGGATTAAACCAAATTAACTTTGCCGGGTCTGCTTAACATCCGCAATTTCTAATGTTAACGAACTCATTTTGTAAAAAAGCGTATTTTGGCTTCTTTTATTGTGGTTAAAAGTATAGAAAATGCACAAATTCCACCAGCCATAAACACAATTTGAAAGCTAGATAACGAAGAAAAGCTATATTGAGGCGAATACACATACTCCCCTAATAACTGTGCAAAAGTCGCTACACCTAACATTATTAATAATGGGCACACAACTAGCGTAAACCAAAACCAAATACGTTTAATGTCTTTCATAAAAATTTCCTTTGTATTCCTTTAAATTTAACTTAGAAATAAATTAGCATGTAGGCTTCTGTATTTTAAAAAGCTACTCGTTTTTGAGCACGAACAAAGTCTCTAACGCATTAATATACAATAAGCAGCAATAACGATAGCTTTAAAAAAATCTTAATATGTGTTCCTTACTAAGCTTTTATTAGGTCCCTAAACATTTACATGTACTCTGTTTTTAACAACCCAAAGCATTTAAGATCGTGAAATTGGTTTTTCCAATAGCCACTTTGGCGCCTTATACCCTCTTCTTTAAAACCCACTTTTAATAATACCGCCTCAGACGCAGCATTACCTAAAACAGTATCGGCTTGTACTCGGTGTATGCTACACGGTAATTTACCTTCAAAAGCTGTTTTTACAATACAATTTACTGCGTCTGTTACATACCCTTTCCCCCAATAATCGGGGTGTAAATCATAACCAATAACAGCACTTTGCATTTTGGCGTTCCATGAGTTAAACCCACAAGTACCAATCAGTTTATTAGATTTTTTTAACCGAATAGCCCAGCGTATTCCTAAGTTTTCACTAAAACGATCATTAAATAACGTGATTAAATTGCTCGCTTGGGTTAACTCAGTCATAGCTTCTAAATCGTAATATTTTATAACCGACTGGTTTGAAAAAAGCTCAAACAGGGCCATAGAATCTGATGCTGTTACTTGGTCAAGCACAATGCGTGGGGTGTTTAATATTGGAAAATCCATTTCATTCCTATTCAATGCTTATAATTGTGCGTTTGTTAATACAAACCTAAATTTGAATTCGTAATATGCCAAAATACACACAAACACAGCTTCTAATATAATAAACACAACGCCAATTAAACTTGCTGTTTGTACATAATATAAAGCAATAAAAATGCATATCAATACCCATACCGCGTTAGCTATTGCCAATACAGTGATTGTGTAAACAGGCTTAGTAATTAATAAAGCAAGGGTTAAAGCGTAAATCCCATAGATAACATTGGCACTGGCAAGTAAAATTACAATATTTACAGGTAGATTATATAAAACCGAAACCCACTCTAATAAAGCAAATAACAATACACCCACGCTAAAACCAGCCGCGCCATCTAGATGTAATATGTTTATAGCTACACCCTCTATTTAGTAGTTAACGACGAGTAATCAAGCATAAGCTAAAGCACGTACTATTATATCTAGCAGTAAACTTTGTATAATCACTAAGCCTTTAACTTATACAGTAAGTTTAGGTTTCACATTTATTAAAAAAACAACCTCAATGCAAAACCAAATGCGCATAGCAATACACCTGAGAACATAATCCATTGCTGTACTTTGGGAATACCTATAGTTGGTGTTTCTTTTGATTTAAAAATATCAGCAAAAGGTAAGAAAAATATTTTCGGCATTAACGCTAAACTAAGCAGCATTAAAAATGCCCCAATACTCATTAATAAATCTTGTGCTTTAAATTCGATAATCCAAAAATCGTAAATACCGCTAATTAATAATAAAAAAGCAAAACTAACACACAACGTGAACGCTACTTTTTCTCTTGTAGATAAATTACTCATAAAAATCCTTCTTACATAAAACTTTAATCAATAAAGTAAATGAGTTACGGTAATAAAACCAACTGTAATTTGTAACTATTTATTAGTTAATATTAATATTTTGCTTAAAGAAAATGACTTATTTGCTCTCTTTTGGCTAGCTTAGGTTAAAAGCATTAATTGTAAACAGAATGACGTGATTTGCTTTCCTGTAATTGTTTTGAAGAGTGCGTGTCTAAAAGAATATAAAAAGTCGTACTCGTTCTAATTAAGTAAATTTTGAAAATCATTAGCACAATTATAGTTTTTACTATGCTTAGCGAGTTCTAGCATTTCCTCGTTAAAAATACGTGAATAAGCTATGGCGTGTTTTTCCAGCTCAATTTGTGCAGAACAATTACTGCTGTCTGCACCAACCCACAAAACATCCCATCTAGTTTTCAATATAATACATGCTGTCATTTGAATATGCTCAAACCCAGGGCGAGCAGGAACTAAACCATTAGCGACGGCAATAAAAGACACACCTTTAGCCTCAAAACTTTGTTTTGCATCAATCTCTGCACTTTCAATAATAAAGTCATTACGTAGGTGTTCAAAAGAGCAATCATCTGCAAAAACAGAAGGGGGAAAAAGAAAAATAAAAAGTATAACTATCTTCATGAGACCCCTTAATAATTACCGTACTAAAACGGGTGAGGAACATTGTCCTACTCTAATGATTGTTATATGCCAATTAGCACAATTGGTTCTTCGTTATCCATGAGCAAGTTTAGTTCTTCGATTTTCCAGATACCTGCAGATTTGTACATTACAACATATGCGAGTCCTGATTTTTCATTACCTATTATTTTGATGCAAAGTTTGCTTCACCGTTAACTCCACTATCGGAAATTTCAAATCCATTTGCGTAATCAAATGAAAAACCTGGGGATTGACCAAAGTTAGCTTGAACAATAGGATTAGTAGAAAGTTTACTTACTGCCATCTTGAATGCGCGGCTGTCAGTAAAGTTAACTATTACGGAAGCCATTATTATTGTAAATATGATGATAAAAGCACAAAAGAACATTACTCGTTTATGGAATTTACTTTTACTATTCCACCATGCGAATCCCACATGCATAAATGACATGTAACTCTATACTCCCTTGGCACATAACGCCTCAGCTAAAAGGCAAAATTTGGTTGGCTATAATGTGAAGCGGAGCGAAACCAGCCAACTGAATTTTGTCCGCTTTTAAACTATTTATTATATTTCTATTTCACCACTTTTGGAGGTAAATAAATAGTAAACTCATTCATAGGCTCAGTAAGTACGCTATGTGCTGCTTGTTGTTCATCTTGAGTAACTAACCCTAAGCGACTCAGTAGACCAAAACTAGCAGATACAAGATTGGCTGAAGAGACATCTAATTGCTTATGCCAAACACGATAAGTTCCTAGTTTACCATCACGACAATAGTAAAAACCTGCCAATGGATGAGTTAAATATACAAGTCCAGTTTCAGTATCAGGAAACCCTGGTAACTCTATAGGAGTGTCTTTGGTTTGAGATAACTCTACCTTAGCAGGAGCCCATGTGGCTTTGGTGGTCATGTTATATTTACTGTATATTTTTTGTGAGTCATTGAATTCACAATCAAATTTAACCTCACCGCTGTACCAAGGTAAGTTCCAACAAAATCTGGGTACAGCAAGAGTCCATGAATCTAAAGTAGTACCTAGAAACCAAACACAACGTTCATTAGTTTCTCTATCAATGATATAAATTCGGTAATTGGTTTGTCCCATTGTAAACTTGGGAAATGGGAAAACCGCTGACGTAAAGTCAACATCGATAAAAGGAACAACAGAGATTAAAGCTTTTTCTTCACCGTTAATTATTAAAGTATCTAATTTAAAACGTTCTGGAAAAAGTCCATCAAACCTAGAAGGAGTTACTGCGTAAGTGATGATGGCAAAATGTTGTAATTTACAGAGAATATCAATCCCTTTGGGAGTAGGTCTTGGTTGAAGAAAATCTTTTAATTTTAATGAATCCAATGCCAAGCCTCCCTTGAAATATAACAATTTATTGAACACCACTTCCGGGATTTATAACATCTCATAACGGTGTAAATTACATTGCTTAATACTTCCACTAAATAACTTTAATGTAAACAGCTAATTACCTAGGCTATAACCCGCCCTTTTTTAAATGCGCTAAAACGACTTTTAATAATGTTATTAGACAAAACAACACTACTGTATAAATACACAGAGTCATTTAATATGCCATTTCTTGCTTATAAAACACTTAACTCACTGGCTGTTAATTTAGCTAGGTGGTTTTAATTTTTGCGGCTGTTGATTATGATGATGCAAAGTCTGCTTTTATAAATTCATTTAAATTTTTCATTCATTTCATTAAGGATCACCGCATGTCTCAGTATGACGAATCTCCAGAGCAAATTGCACAGGCCACTGAAGGCTATGTAATGCAGCAAACTATGTTACGTATAAAAGATCCAAAACCGTCGCTGGCATTTTATCAAAATGTATTAGGTATGAAGCTATTAGGTAAGTATGACTTTCCTGAAATGAAGTTTACGCTGTACTTTTTAGGCTACGAGCCAACACAGCCAGAAGGTGATGATAAGACAAAAGCGAAATGGGTATTTGGTCGCCCTGCTCTTATAGAGCTCACTCACAACTGGGGCACAGAAAACGACGATAGTTTTACAGGCTACCACAGCGGTAACGACGAACCAAAAGGGTTTGGCCATATTGGTATTAGTGTACCCGATGTGTACGCAGCCAGTGAGCGCTTTGCAAAATACGATGTAGAGTTTGTAAAAAAACCAGACGATGGTTCAATGAAAGGCTTAGCTTTTATAAAAGACCCTGATGGCTACTGGATAGAAATACTCTCACCAGATGGCATAACCGATATTATTTTTGGTAAATAATCTCAACGCTTAATAAAACGGTTACCACATACTAAAAAGCCAGCTGTTACGCTGGCTTTTGTATTTTAAAGTAAAATTACTTACTCAGTGCACTTATTCGAGAGTCAAGCGGCGGGTGAGATGAAAACAGCTCAGCCATGCTTTTACCACCCGCAATACCAAATGCCATCATTGAGCCTTGCAATTGTGAAGGATGGTTTTGCTTTAACCTTTCTAGGGCAGAACGCATTTTATCTGCACCAACTAATTTAGCGGCACCGCTGTCGGCTGCAAATTCACGCTGTCTGCTGTAATGCGCTACAACTATACTTGCCAACACACCAAACAGGACTTGGAATAACATATCGAACAAAATGTAGGTCCAGCTTATTCCGCCCTCTTCTTCATCGCCATTAAGAAAATTATCTACAATATTTGCCAACACTTTTGCAGCAAATATAACAAAGGTATTTACCACACCTTGAATAAGCGTAAGCGTTACCATATCGCCACTAGCAATGTGTGACACCTCATGAGCAAGCACTGCTTCGGCTTGATCTTGGGTCATACTTTGCATTAAGCCTGTACTTACAGCAACTAGTGAATTGTTTTTACTTGGGCCTGTTGCAAAGGCATTCATTTCAGGGCTGTCGTAAATTGCCACTTCAGGCATTGCAATGCCAGCTTTTTTAGCTTGCACTGCCACAGTGTTTACAAGCCATTGTTCGGTTTGGTTACTTGGTTGAGTAATAACCTGCGCACCCGTTGATTTTTTAGCAATCCATTTAGACATATAAAGTGAAATAAACGACCCACCAAAACCAAATACGGCCGCAATAAGTAATATACCACCTAGGCTGCGATGGCTTAAGCCTAGCGCGCTCATTATAATTGAAAGCACCACACCTAATACCAACATAACCGCAAGGTTAGTTAATAAAAACAAAAATACACGTTTCATTCGCTTTCTCCAAAAATAACATTTATTGCTGAGCGATTTACTAAAATTTGATCGGCTGTAAGCAACACTATCGCAATGACACACTATGTCATTTGCGATAGTGTTATTCTGTGACAAACTATGTCACAGCGCAAGTATTATTTATGGATTTATTGATAAATTTTCAAGAAGTGTTTTATAGATTTGTAATTTTGGTGTTTGTTCGCTGTACGGGCTAATAGCAAGAATGGGAAACGGTAAGCGTGCCTTTAAACTATCAAGGTTTGCTTGGTATTCATCCATGTGTTCATCAACCTGGTTGGCTATCCAACCTATACAGTTAATACCTAAGCTTTGTATGTGTGCTGCGGTTAAAAGTGCATGATTTAAGCAGCCCAACTTCATACCAACCACTAATATAACCGGTAGTTTCTCAGCTTTTACCCAATCGTATAAATACTCGGTATTATTTATAGGCAAAGCCCAGCCACCAGCACCTTCTGTAAGCAGGTAGTCAGCGCCTTGCTGTTTTACCGTTTTATAGGCCGCAGTAAGTTTGTTTACATTAATAGTTACACCCGCCTGCTCAGCAGCTATGTGGGGGGCTATGGGTGGTGCAAAAGTAAAGGGATTTACCACGTCATACTTTGCGCTTACTGTTGCACTTTCCATTAGCATAAGTGCATCAGCATTAACAAGTTGGTCAAACGCCATTTCAGACCCAGCCGCTAGTGGTTTATACCCTATTGCCTTTTTTTTATGTTGGGCAAGCAGTTTTAACAATAAACTGGTTACATGTGTTTTTCCCGCATCGGTGTCGGTACCAGTAATAAAAAATTCTTTCATAGCTTTGCCTTGTAACAAACGATGTTTACGCTTTAGTTAATGATAACAATACTACATGATAAGAAACACACGCTTTTTGGTTTATTACTGGATACGCTGCACACGCCGTTTTGAGCGCCGATTTTGTTAATAACCCTGGGCGTGTTTTTCCTGTATTCTGAGTGGTTGCGCCAATTGCTTTTATTGAGCGAATTGCTTGCAGCGGTGTCGAATATTTATCTGTATACATTGTGCTTATAGTGTTTGTAACATTAAAACCAGAACTTTGGACCGATTGGTTTATATAATCAACCGAATTAAATGTATTAATATGGCTGTGGCTATCTACCGCAGCAAACGCTGTTTTTATTTCGTTTAGTGAGCCTTCCACTACAGTGCTAATAAAAGCTTGCCCGCCCGGTTTTAATACCTCATAAAGTGACTTTAAAAGCACGTTAAAGTTAGCTGACCATTGCACCGCAAAGTTACTAAAAATAATATCTACACTGTTTGATTGTAATGGTAAATTGTCCATATCTGCGCATACTTTGTAATCGCCTTTATTACAACTATTGAGCATATTAAAACTTAAATCCATTGAAAGCACATTACCGTAAAGGCTTTTAAGCTGATCGGTGTTTACAAGTGGGCCTGCACCTAAATCAACACACACTTTATTTTTATTACATGCTGAAGGCGTTATTAATTTGAACAAATCATCCGCTGCTTTTTTTTGAACATGTGCATGCGTATTGTAATCACCCGCCGCTTTTGAAAAGTTAACCTGCGCTCCTTTTTTAAGGGCTGGGTTAAACCTTTTTAAATGGCACAGTGTTGCGGGCTTTGTAACCGGCTTACTATCAAGTGCATGGGCTATCATAATAGTGCCTTTGCTAAATGTTTAACTAGATAAGTAATATCATCAAGGGTGTGCGCTGCCGTTAACGTCACTCTTAAGCGTGCAGTATTGTACGCAACCGTAGGTGGGCGAATAGCGGTTAGCCAAATTCCTTGTTGCTTGAGTTTATTAGCCGCTTTTAATGTTTGCTCTGCACACCCTAATACAATAGGTTGAATAGCCGTATCGGACTCCATTACCGCTATGTTGTGCTGTTGTGCAAGGTGTTTAAAAGTAGCAATGTTTTTATTTAACATTACTCGTTGCGTGTTAGCTTTTTTAATGTGCTTTAAGCGCACTAATGTATTATCTGCCAATAATGGCGACATAGCCGTTGAGTATGTGTAATCGCGGTTATATTGCAGCATGTAGTCTATAAATGCGCGTGAACCCAACACACACGCGCCACTACTAGCAACAGCTTTACCAAATGTGATGACGAGTATATCGGGTAAAATATCGCCAATAAGTGTTTCGCAACTACCCAGTCCTGTATTACCTAACGCGCCAAAGCCATGTGCGTCGTCTATCATCAGCCATGCATTGTGTTGTTTTGCAAGGAGCAATAGGTCTTTGATAGGGGCCGTATCGCCATCCATCGAAAAAACACCTTCGCTAATAATTAACTTATTTTGTGCTTTTGACTTTTCGAGCCGAGATCGTAAGTGATTTAAATCGTTGTGGTTAAACCGTATTAAAGCCGCATTTGAATGAAGTGCCCCATCTATTAAGCTAGCGTGGTTTAACTTATCTTGAAAAATAGCGCTGTTTTGCGCTGCTGCTTTATCCTGAAACAACGCTTTAATTACACTGCTATTAGCACTAAACCCAGAATTAAAAAGCAACCCAGCTTGATAACCTAACTGAGTGCATAAGTACTGCTCTAACGCTTGTTGCTGTAATTGATACCCTGTTACTAATGCAGAGCTATGGCTACCTAACGTATTAATATTTTCGCTCTCAATAGTTAAATCACCAAAGCCCAAGTAATCATTACTGGCAAAATTTAGGTAGGTTTTATCATTTACCATAATGGTTCGTGCTGTGGCGCTTTGTACCACGTGGCGTTTGCGTAAAAGCAATTGCTCTGCCCGTTCATTAAGGTGTGCGCTAATAAATTCAAATGGCATTAGTAACGCTTACTTAGGCTTCGTAAAATAATTCAGACGTTGCTTTATCTGCAACTTGCGATGAAAGCGACGCTGCTACAGCTTCATCTGAATAATCTTCACGCGTTTCTGGGTTCATTCCTAGCTTTTTAATTAGGTTCATATCGGCATCCGCTTCTGGGTTTTCTGTGGTAAGCAGCTTGTCACCATAAAATATAGAGTTAGCACCTGCAAAAAAACACATTGATTGCATTTGCTCGTTCATGGCGTTACGCCCTGCCGACAAACGTACATAGCTGTGTGGCATCATTATTCGTGCAGTAGCAATAGTGCGTATAAACTCAAAATGGTCTAAATCGTCAACGTTTTCAAGTGGGGTACCTTTTACTTTAACTAGCATATTAATAGGTACACTTTCTGGCTGTTGTGGCAAGTTAGCCAATTGCATAAGTAACCCATAACGGTCGGCTGCTTGCTCGCCCATACCGACTATACCGCCTGAACATACTTTCATACCGGCATCGCGTACATGATCTATGGTGTTTAATCGATCTTCAAAGGTACGGGTTGATATAATTTGCTCGTAGTATTCAGGTGATGTATCAAGATTATGGTTGTAGTAATCTAAACCTGCACTGCTGAGTTCGTGTGCTTTTTCGTTTGTGAGTTTGCCCAGCGTCATGCAGGTTTCAAGGCCAAGCTCTTTTACTTCTTTTACCATTTTCGAAATGTAAGGCATGTCTCTGTCTTTTGGATCTGACCACGCAGCGCCCATACAAAAACGTGTTGCGCCTTTTTGTTTAGCTAAACGCGCTTGCTCTACTACTTTTTCTACTTCAATAAGGCGCTCGCGCTCTAAGTCGGTTTTATAGTGTCCTGACTGTGGGCAATACTTGCAATCTTCTGGACATGCCCCAGTTTTAATTGATAACAGGGTAGAAATTTGCACTTCATTTGGGTTGAAGTTAGCACGGTGTACCGACGCCGCCTTAAAAAGTAAATCGTTAAACGGCATTTCAAATAATGCTTTAACTTCGCTATGGGTCCAATTGTGGCGAACAGGTGCAAGTTCCATAATTCTCTCTTTATTTTTTTCATATCGGTGATGTTGGATTAGTCTAAAACTTCAAGTACCATTGTCAACGAAGTCCACCCAGTTAAAGTTTACATATGAACAATAAACACTCAATTGATTTAAATTTTGATCGTGAACACATTTGGCATCCATACACATCAATGACAAAGCCTATTCCCGTTTACCCTGTAACCCACGCTAAACACAATATAATTTATCTAGAAACAGGCGAGCAACTTATAGATGGCATGGCATCGTGGTGGAGCGCTATTCATGGTTACAACCACCCTGCTATTAACAAAGCAATGGTTAATCAAATTAATCACATGAGCCACATTATGTTTGGAGGTATCACACATTCAAGTGCAGTTGAACTGTGTAAAAAACTTGTAGATATCAGCCCCCCAAGCTTAACTAAAGTATTTTTAGCTGACAGTGGCTCGGTAAGTGTTGAAGTAGCTATTAAAATGGCTCTGCAATACTGGTTAAGCCAAGGTATTAAAACAAAACAAAAATTAATGACCCCTTTTAAGGGTTATCATGGCGATACGTTTGCTGCAATGAGCGTATGCGATCCTGTGAACTCTATGCATAGCCTATATAAGGGTTTTTTACCTGAGCACGTATTTGTACCTGCCCCTGCCAGTAAGTTTTCAAGCACTTTTGAGCAAAGTGAAGCGCGTGAACTTGAACAGTACTTTAAAAATAACCACCAACACGTAGCTGCTTTTATTATTGAACCCATAGTACAAAATGCGGGAGGTATGAATTTTTATCATCCCGATTATTTAGCCTGCGTAAGGCAGCTATGCAATCAATACAATGTACTTTTAATTTGCGACGAAATAGCCACAGGCTTTGGCCGTACGGGTAAGTTATTTGCGGTTGAACACGCTAATATTGAACCCGATATTTTATGCATAGGTAAAGCACTTACCGGTGGCTCAATGACATTATCGGCAACGCTTACGAGCGATAAAATTGCCACAGGCATTAGTGAAGGTGAAGCCGGAGTTTTAATGCACGGACCTACCTTTATGGGTAATCCGCTAGCATGCGCAGCTGCATGTGCCAGCATAGACTTATTACTTGAGCAAAACTGGCAACAACGCGTAAAAGAAATAAATAATCAACTTCAGCAATTACACAAATGTGCGGAGCTTGAAGACGTTGCTGATGTAAGAGTGCTCGGCGCGATAGGTGTTGTAGAGCTTAATAAAGAGGTTAGCAATATCGATGTTGCGACTATTCAGGCCTTTTTTGTAAAACAAGGTGTATGGATCCGCCCTTTCGGTAAACTAATTTACCTTATGCCACCGTATATAAGTGACGAAAACAGTATTAAAACGCTTTGCGATGCTATTTATAGTGCAATTAAAGGCAAACATTACGCTAAAGTATAGTGATTTTTTAAAGTTTAATAGTGGTATTAATTAGTCAATAGCTTCATTAACTTTAAGCAAAAAGCGGATTTAACTTGATATAGATCATTTGTATTAATTAAATTCGTCCTCATGCCCTCAAATACGTGTTTAGCAGTTTTAGTATATTGCTCTTCGTAATATTTACGGATATGATAATACCTATCATTTACAATTACCTTTTTGGACTTCTTTCATGAACTTATTTTTTAAACCAGCCAAAACATTAGGTGCCTCTTTATTAATAGCGTCTGCGTTTATTGCGCAACCTGTATTTGCTAACGGTCCTATTGGTGAACATGTAAATCACCTTCAAGCTAACCTTAAAAGCTATAACGAAGAAGTTGAGTGGATGGTAGGCAAAGTAGACACGCTTGTTAGCACCTACGAAAATAAAGGCGCTAAGGCCGTAAATACCGACGATTTAATTGAATATTGGGAATCGGTAAAATTTCACAGTGCAATTGAAACTAATTTAGTGCCTGTTTATGCCTCTATTTGGCAGGGTTTGTACGGTGTAAAAATGGCAATTGACGGTGGTAAATCAGCCGCTGAGGTTCGTGTACAACAAACCGCAATGAATAATGCTTTATGGCAAGGTTTAGGTGCTGTTAAATTAGCGGCTAAATTTCAACAAAAAGGCTTGTTAGAGTCTGTTACAGCTACAGCAAGTAAAGAAATGACACAAAGTACAACAATAGACGAAATAAAGCACAAACTAGACCGCGTCATCGCAAAACTTGCTGAACGCCTTCAAGACGAAGCCACTGAAATTGTTCACGATACTTACCTACACTTATTCGAAGGCGTTGAAGGAACACTCATAGAGCAAGATGCAAATTTAGTCGAGGCACTTGAAAAAGATTTTAACGTCACGCTTCCAAAAGCAATCGCAGATAACAAAAGTGTTGATGAAGTACGCGATGTAGTTACCAGCATGCAAACAAAATTGGACCGCGCCAAACGTTTAATTGAAAAAGCAGAAAAAAACCGTAAGGACGTTTTTTAGTGGAACGCAGAACCTTTATACAAGGGTTAGCTGCATTAGGGGTAATTGGCTCATTGCCATTACCTCTAGCGCAAGCTTTTGCTAATACAGTAACTAACCCCGTCTCGGTTGACGATTTACCTAAGCTTAAAGGTGATTTAACCTTATATTTAGGCCGAGGTGAAGGTGGTTTATACGAAAACGTATTACAAGCTATCCAAAAAAATAACCCTGATTTTAATTTAGCTATTCGCCGTGGACCAACAGCTGCACTTGCCAACACAATTGTTGCAGAAGCCAAAGCGGGTGTTAAACGTGCTGATTTATTTTGGGCAGTGGACTCAGGTGCAATTGGTTTAGTAACCGATGCAGGTCTTGCAAAACCACTGCCAGACGATTTATCGTCTCAACTGCAGCCGCAATTTAAATATAAAGACTGGGCGCCAGTAACGGGACGTATTCGCACATTGCCTTTTAATACGTCGCGTTTAACTAAAGATCAAATTCCAACCAGCATTATGGAAATTGCTGACAGCGACTTGAGTATTGGTTGGGCCCCTGCTTATGCGTCTTTTCAATCGTTTGTTACAGCAATGCGTATTTTACAAGGCGACGATAAAACGGCTAAATGGCTTAAAAAAGTTAAAAAACGTGCAAAAACATACGCAGGTGAATTAGGCGTTGTAATGGGTGTAGAACGGGGTGAAGTTGATATTGGCTTTGCTAATCATTATTACACTTTACGTTTAAAATCAGGCAAGCCGGATGCAAATCTTGATTTAGCCTTTACCCAAAACGATGCAGGCTGTTTAGTAAACGCCTCGGGTATATTAACGCTTAACAGTGATCCGCTTGCAACTAACTTTATGCGCTATTTACTCAGCAAAGAAGTACAAGGTTATTTATCACGTGAAGCCTACGAAATCCCCCTTGTAAACGGTATTGCTCAGCCTGATGGTTTACCTTCGCTTTCGAGTGTTTCACCACCTAAAATTGATTTAACACAGCTTGCAGATTTGCGACCCACTATTGACTTAATGCGCAGCAACGGCGTTTTATAATGCGATTACCCCCATCTTACCCAATGGCGCTGCTTGCAGCGCTCATTACGCTTACCCCTATTTGTATATTAATGGTGCTTGCTAGTGACTCAAGTTCCTATTTTGATAGCCATAATTTAACCATATTAGGTAATACACTGGCTTTAATGGGCTTAACTGTTTTAGGCTCAATTTTAATCGGCGTACCACTTGCGTTTATAAGCGCCTATGTACACTTACCATTTAAAAAAGCATGGCTTGTATTATTTGCCGCTCCCCTTGCTATACCTAGTTATATTGGTGCGTTTACGCTTTATGCTGCATTTGGCCCTGGGGGTGAAATAAATAATTTACTCGGATTTGAAACACCGTCTATGTATGGGCTATCCGGCGCTGCAATAGTTATGACCCTATATACATTTCCATTTGTGATGATGACTACCCGATCATCTTTACTCAGTTTAGACGCCAGCATGGTAAACGCAGCTCGCACATTGGGTATGTCGATGACGCAAAGTGTATTCAAAGTTATTCTACCTCGCGTGGTAAATGGCATTGCTGCTGGGTCGTTATTAGTAGCACTTTATACTTTATCTGACTTTGGCACCCCAGCCATGATGAGACTTGATACATTCACCCGTGTAATTTATGTTGAATACAATGCCTTTGAACTGGGTCGCGCAGCGATGCTGTCGCTTCAGTTAATGGTTATTGTAGGCTTTTTATTACTTATAGAGTCGCAAATAAAAACAGCGAGTGAGCGTCATGGCCGCCCCCTTTTTTTATTCCCGAATAAACTTCAATTGAGTGCGTTATTTACTCTGTTCGCTCCTGTGCTGTTGCTAGCAATCGGCTTACCCTTGGCAATATTTTTTATATGGCTTGCACGAGATGGCTTAAGTAATTTTGATTTTACCATTGCATGGCATTCAACCTATGCGTCTGCACTTGCTGCTATTGTTGCAGTAATAGTAGCGGTCCCTGTTGCGCACGCGGCTCTCAGTGGCAAAGCAGGCAGAGTTATGGAGCGCGTTACTTACTTTGGCTTTGGCATACCCGGTATTGTAATGGGCACAGCGCTGGTTTATGGCGGGTTGCAATTACCATTTTTGTATCAAACTTTGGGATTACTTATTATTGCCTACATGCTACGTTTTTTGCCTCTCGCGGTCGGTTCAATTCGTACTAGTACCGAACATTTAGACCCTAGCTTGGTAAAATCTGCTCGAGTGCTTGGTGCAAGCCCGCGCGAAGCTTTCACACGTATTACTTTGCCTTTAACCATGCGTGGTATCGTCGCTGGTGGTGCATTGGTGTTTTTAGAGTCAATGCGTGAACTTGAAGCCACTTTATTGCTAGGCCCTACTGGGTTTGAAACCCTGTCTACTTATTTATGGCGTGTTTACGAAGCTGGCTATTTTGGCCGTGCCGCTATACCTGGGCTGTTATTAGTGGTGATCTCTGCTTGTGGTTTAGCTATTATGATGTCTGGCGAAAAACGTAACCAGTTTGAACATTAAGGATTTGAAGTAAATGCTATCTGTAAGTCAGTTGTCTATAGATTATGGCAGTAATCGCGTTGTGAGCGATTTGAATTTAACGCTTGGTGAAAACGAAATCCTAATGCTTGTTGGCCCCACCGGTTGCGGTAAAAGTACAATATTACAAGCACTCGCAGGCTTAATACCTATTTCTGAAGGTGAAATAAACGCAGATAAATGGCGTGCAACCCGTAATAAATCAGTGCCTCCTGAGAAGCGCAGTGTCGGTATGGTTTTTCAAGACTTTGCGTTATTTCCGCATTTAACGGTTGAGCAAAATATTTGTTTTAAATTAAAAGATCACAGTGTGGCAGATCAATGGATTAACCTACTTGGTCTTGAAGAGTTTAGGGCTAAGAAACCTGCGACCCTGTCTGGCGGTCAAAAGCAACGTGTTGCATTAGCACGTACTCTTGCTCACCAGCCTGACTTTGTATTACTTGATGAGCCGCTATCGAATCTAG
The DNA here is from genome assembly GCF_046535955.1 of Pseudoalteromonas sp. SIMBA_162. Taxonomy (NCBI): domain Bacteria; kingdom Pseudomonadati; phylum Pseudomonadota; class Gammaproteobacteria; order Alteromonadales; family Pseudoalteromonadaceae; genus Pseudoalteromonas; species Pseudoalteromonas sp. SIMBA_162. The sequence continues at coordinate 84,731 of NZ_JAWJBQ010000007.1, forward strand.
ATGCCGCGTTAAAAGACATGCTGCGTTGGGATATCCGAAACGCACTAAAAAATGCAGGTGTACCTGCTATTTGGGTTACCCATGACCAAGAAGAGGCACTATCGGTTGGGGATCGTGTTGGTGTTTTAAAAGGTGGGCAAATACAACAAATTGACACTCCCGAAAAATGCTTTAGTACCCCAAAAAACCGCTTTATTGCGCGTTTTTTAGGTGAAGCTAGCTTTATAAAAGGCACATTAAATAACGGCCAAGCACTTACCGATATTGGCAATGTGCCCGCGCATGGTGTTGACTGCGCTCAAGGCAATGTTGATGTATTGCTTCGCCCCGACGATGTTTTATTAGTACAAAGCAGTATAGGTAATAATGGCGAGGTTATTTGGGTACGCTTTGAAGGCGGTAGTCGATTATGCGCTATAAAACTTGCCTGTGGTACAGTAGTCACTAGCCGCGTGAGTCATGAACTGGTTGTACACCCTGGTGACAACGTACATGTTTCGCTAAGTACCTCTCATCCGCTGGCTGCTTTTAAAAACTAGCGCATTAAATATTTTACTTTAGAGGAAACTATGAACGGACCAAATCCAAATAACCCATCTCCAATGCAAGGGTTTCCTCAAGTAGGTTATTTAAAAAATTTTATTACGTCGCCTAATATAGAAGTCGGTGATTATACGTATTACGACGACCCTGATGGGCCTGAACACTTCGAAAAAAACGTACTTTATCATTTCGATTTTATTGGCGACAAACTTATTATTGGGAAGTTTTGTGCCATAGCAAAAGATGTAACGTTTATAATGAATGGGGCTAATCATCAAAGTGCTGGTTTTTCTACCTACCCATTTTTTATATTTGGTAACGGATGGGAAAAGTCTGCACCTCAACCAGGTGACTTACCATTTAAAGGAAATACAGAAATTGGCAATGATGTGTGGATAGGCTATAACGCCACTATTATGCCAGGGGTAAAAATAGGAAGTGGCGCTATCATTGCTAGTAAATCGGTAGTGACCAACGATGTGCCTGCTTATGCTATCGTTGGTGGTAATCCAGCAAAAATAATCAAACAGCGGTTTGACGATAAAACGATTAATGCACTGCTATCTATTGCATGGTGGGATTGGAGCAGTGACAAAATCACTGCTCATTTAGATGCTATAACTCAAAATAATTTAGACTTACTGTCTAAACTATAACACTACCATTCAAACATATATGCCATTTTACTAATGGTTTTAAGCGGCACGTTATGCGAATTGCGTTTAGCGTATAAGTGCTGCATAGATTTATCTTTTACTTCACCCACTATCACTTCTTTAACTTGGTAACCTAAGGCAACAGCTGCTTGAGTGTATGCAACAAACTCCCATTTTTTTATATTGGTGTTGTCTACAATCACGAGCGGAATATCTTGTGCGAGCGCTTGAATAAAACGCGCTAAATTTAAATTATGGTATTGCGGTAATTTAAATTTATCAAAATGATATTCGCCCTGCTCATTTAAAAAATAATCGTCTGTTGAGCAAATTAAGTATTGGCTTTCATCTGCAGTCGCTAATTCGTCTGCTAAATTTTGTGCATAATACGACTTACCGCTTCCAGGTAGTCCACGTAAAATAAAAACTTGTTTCATAGCATCCATTTCTAAAGTAATGGTCAGTATTGAGTAATCAAAAAATATATAATGCCACAAAATCGCTAAACTTCAGAGCAGCAAATTACAAACTTAGTCATTTGTGCCTAAAAATCGACTAAAAATAAACCGCATTGATAAAAACTTATAAAGAGTTGCCCGCAATAGTTTTTTTATTTTACTTTACTAGGTAAGATACAGGGTTCTAGTACAGCACCATCTATAAATAAAATATGGTTTATATACTGTACATATTTAAATAAATAAAGTTAGGCAACTTATATCATTGGAGTGAAGATGAGCCATTTAGCGATTTCAGAGCTATTAAAAGGCAATGTTGCGGTAGACAGCCAAGTAACAATTAAAGGCTGGATCCGTACTCGCCGCGATTCAAAAGCAGGAATATCATTTTTAGCCGTTCATGACGGTTCGTGTTTTGATCCTATTCAAGCGGTAGTTCCTAATTCACTAAATAATTATGATGAAGTTACTAGCTTAACAGCCGGTTGTTCTGTATCGGTTACTGGTGTTTTAGTTCAATCTGCGGGCAAAGGCCAATCGTTTGAAATTCAAGCGAATACGGTCACTGTATTAGGTTGGGTAGAAAACCCAGATTCATACCCAATGTCGGCAAAACGCCACAGCATTGAATACTTACGTGAACACGCTCACCTTCGCCCACGTACTAACATGATTGGTGCAGTAACACGTGTACGTAACTGTTTAGCACAAGCCATTCACCGTTTTTATCACGAGCAAGGTTACTACTGGATCAGCACACCTATTATCACAGCAAGTGACTGTGAAGGCGCAGGTGAAATGTTCCGTGTATCTACACTAGATATGCAAAACCTACCGCGTACAGATAAAGGCGATGTTGATTACAGTGAAGACTTTTTTGGAAAAGAAGCATTCTTAACTGTATCTGGCCAGTTAAACGGTGAGACTTACGCGTCTGCAATGTCAAAAATTTATACGTTTGGCCCTACTTTCCGTGCAGAAAACTCAAATACTTCACGCCACTTGGCCGAGTTTTGGATGGTTGAACCTGAAGTAGCATTTGCAGATTTAGAAGACATCGCAAAGCTTGCTGAAAACATGCTTAAGTACGTATTTAAAGCGGTACTTGAAGAGCGCCGTGACGACATGGAGTTTTTTGCTCAACGTATCGAAAAAACTGCTATTAGCCGTTTAGAAGAATTTGTTGAAAAAGACTTTGCACAAGTTGATTACACAGACGCAGTAGAAATTCTTAAAAACTGCGGTAAGAAATTTGAGTTTGATGTTGAATGGGGTGTAGATTTACAGTCTGAGCACGAACGTTACCTAGCAGAAGAACATTTTAAAGCACCGGTAGTAATTAAAAACTACCCACGTGATATTAAAGCATTTTACATGCGCCAAAACGAAGACGGCAAAACCGTTGCTGCTATGGACGTAGTTGCACCGGGTATTGGTGAAATCATTGGTGGTTCTCAACGTGAAGAGCGCCTTGATGTACTTGATGCGCGCCTTGAAGAAATGGGCTTAAACAAAGAAGATTACAGCTGGTACCGCGACCTACGTAAATACGGTAGTGTGCCACATTCAGGCTTTGGTTTAGGCTTTGAACGCTTAGTTGCTTATGTAACAGGTATGGGCAATGTACGTGATGTAATCGCCTTCCCTCGTACTAAAGGCAGCGCAACTTACTAGATGAGTATTTACTAAATTGTTTAAAATTAAAAACCAGCCAATTGGCTGGTTTTTTTATGGCTAAAATTTAACGTATAAAAAAAGCCGCAGCACCCATCAGGCACCACGGCTTTCAACCAGAATAAGGTTTAATAAATGGTTATAGTGCGTTTTCTAATTGCGGTAACACATCAAATAAATCGGCAACGAGTCCATAGTCTGCAACCTGAAAAATAGGTGCATCGGGATCTTTGTTAATTGCAACAATCACTTTTGAGTCTTTCATACCCGCTAAGTGTTGAATGGCTCCGCTAATACCCACTGCGATGTATAAGTTAGGCGCTACAATTTTACCTGTTTGCCCTACTTGCATATCATTAGGTACAAAGCCTGCGTCTACCGCAGCGCGCGATGCACCAATAGCGGCACCTAGTTTATCGGCAACGCCATTTAATAACGCAAAATTTTCGCCATTTTGCATACCACGACCGCCAGATATAACCACCTCAGCAGCGGTAAGTTCTGGGCGCTCTGACTCAGTTTGCTCAACGCTTACAAACGTACTTAACTGTGAGTCCGATACTGTATCTAAAGTATTAATACTTGCAACGGCTTGCTCGCCTTGTAAATCAAAACTACTTGCGCGTACGGTAATCACCTTTTTAGCATCAAGTGATTTTACAGTCGCAATAGCGTTACCGGCATAAATTGGGCGTTTAAACGTATCAGCATCTATTACATCAATAATTTCAGATATTTGTGCTACATCTAAAAGGGCCGCAACACGTGGCATAAAATTTTTGCCTGTGGTAGTTGCACTTGCCACAATATGACTGTAGTTGTTAGTTAACGACATAACTAAATCGGTCATGCTTTCTGCTAGTTGGTGTGCATAAGCTGCATTATCTGCAACAAGCACACTCGCAACGCCTTCTATACTTGAAATAGTCTCGCTCATACTGGCGATGTTTTCACCGGCCACTAATACATCAACAGGAAAACCCATTTGAATAGCCGCATTAATTGTTTTTGAGGTTTCTGGTTTTAAGGCACCGTTGTCGTGCTCTGCAATTACAAGTGTTTTCATTTAAATCACCTTTGCCTCTGTTTTTAATTTTTCTACAAGTTGTGCAACGTCTTCTACAATAATACCACCACTACGTTTAGCCGGTTCTTCTACGCTAACAAGCTGAATACGAGGTGTTAAATCTACACCTAAAGAGTCTGCAGCTATTACATCAAGCGGCTTGCGTTTTGCTTTCATTATATTGGGTAGTGATGCATAACGTGGTTCGTTCAAACGTAAATCTGTAGTGATAATGGCTGGCAATGAAAGCGCGACCGTTTGCAAACCGCCGTCTACTTCACGCGTAACATTTACTTTTCCATCAGCGACGACCACTTTAGACGCAAACGTACCTTGCCCACGATTAGTTAATGCTGCAAGCATTTGACCCGTTTGGTTATTGTCTGAATCAATCGACTGCTTTCCTAAAATAACAAGCTCTGGCGCTTCTTGCTCAACAATTTTCGCGAGTAATTTTGCAATGTGTAATGACTCTAATTTTTCATCGGTTTCGATGTGGATTGCTTTATCTGCACCCAGTGCAAGCGCTGTGCGTAATTGTTCTTGCGATGTTTTAGCGCCAATAGTAACAGCTACAACTTCAGTGGCTGTACCGGCTTCTTTTAAGCGAATAGCCTCTTCAATTGCAATTTCACAAAATGGGTTCATCGCCATTTTAACGTTCGTTAAATCTACATCGCTGTTGTCACTTTTGACACGCGCTTTTACGTTGTAATCTATAACGCGTTTTATTGGTACAAGAACTTTCATAGGAACTCCATAATTATTTAAACCTACAACCTAACGTGTACGTCAACCTATTTATTTTATGAAATCAGACTACTTCCTGTTGACGTAAACGTCAACCTAAAATAACCTTTAACTATTCACAGCCTGTAACGAAAAATTGGCATTGTAATAAATAGGCTGAATACCTTATTCAAATACTGAGGCAGTATTGAGTGAGTCCGTCATAAATAAAGAGGTTATTATGGTCGAACGTGAAACCATGGAATTTGATGTAGTTGTTGTAGGCGCTGGACCTGCAGGACTTGCTAGTGCAATAAAACTCGCACAACTTGCACAAGAAAAACAACAAGAGTGCATGATTTGTGTTGTAGAAAAAGGCTCAGAAGTTGGGGCGCATGTTCTATCGGGCGCTGTATTTGAAACAAAAGCGTTAGATGAATTACTACCAAATTGGCAAGAGCAAGGTGCGCCAGTAACTACAAAAGTTACAAATGATGAAATTTATTGGTTTAATAACGAAGAAAAAGCAACATCAATCCCCCACTTTGCTACGCCTAAAACATTTCATAATAATGGTAACTACATTGTTTCAATGGGTAACGTATGCCGCTGGCTAGAAGAGCAAGCTGAAAGTTTAGGCGTAGAAATATTTCCAGGCTTTAGCGCACATTCACTTATTATTGAAGACGACGCAGTAAAAGGTATTGTTACGGGTGACATGGGCGTTGATAAAGAGGGTAATGAAAAAGATGGCTACATGCCAGGCATGGAGCTAAGAGCTAAATATACTATTTTTGCTGAGGGCTGCCGAGGCCATTTAGGCAAACAACTTATAAACCAGTTTGCACTTGATGCTGACTCATCGCCTCAACATTATGGCTTAGGCTTTAAAGAAATATGGCAAGTAGATGAGTCTAAGCATCAACAAGGTAAAGTAGTTCATGGCACAGGTTGGCCGTTAAGTGGTGATACGAGCGGTGGTGCATTTATGTATCATAGCGAAAATAATCAGGTCGTTGTTGGCTTAATTGTTGATTTAAATTACACAAACCCGCATTTAAGCCCGTTTGATGAATTCCAGCGAATGAAACATCATCCTGTTTTTAAACACGTACTTGAAGGCGGTGAGCGTATTGCTTATGGCGCGCGTGCTATTGCAAAAGGTGGATTACACTCTTTACCTAAAATGCATTTTCCTGGCGGATTATTAGTAGGCTGTGATGCAGGCACATTAAATTTTGCAAAAATTAAGGGAAATCACACAGCAATGAAATCGGGCATTATAGCCGCTGAAGTCATTTTTGAAGCATTAGAAAATGAACAAGCTAATACTGATTTAGTAAATTACCACACGCAGTTTGAACAATCTTGGGCTTATAAAGAGCTTTATCAGTCTCGTAATTTTGGTCCGGTGATGCATAAGCTAGGTAAATTTTTAGGGGGTGCATACAACACGCTCGATCAAAATGTATTCAACGGTGCTTTACCATTTACCTTTAAAGATGATGTACCAGATTACTCTACGCTGGTTGATGCTAACATTGCTGAAAAAATAGCTTACCCTAAGCCTGATGGTTCACTTAGTTTTGATAAACTTTCAAGTGTGTTTTTATCAAACACTAACCATGAAGAGTCTCAACCTTGTCACCTAAAACTTAAAAACACAGCAATACCAATAAAAGTTAATCTTGTGAAATTTGATGAACCTGCGCAGCGCTATTGCCCAGCAGGTGTTTATGAAGTGCAAGAAATAGAAGGTAACAACGAGTTTGTAATTAATGCACAAAACTGTGTTCACTGTAAAACCTGTGACATTAAAGATCCGAGCCAAAACATCACTTGGGTTACCCCAGAGGGCGCTGGCGGCCCTAATTACCCCAATATGTAATATCTTTTACATATAAATTATAAACATATCCTAAATTGCAGGGGCTTCGGCCCCTTTTTTGCGCTATGCTGATTGTATAACTAATAAAAAGAGTAAAGCTTATGCCGTCGTCAAATGTTGTTTTTCGTTTTTTAGCAGAACCTACCGACGTTAATTTTGGTGGGAAGGTACATGGTGGTGTGGTTATGAAGTGGATTGACCAAGCTGGCTATGCCTGTGCTGCTGGCTGGAGTGGTCATTATTGTGTAACCGTATCGGTGGCAGGTGTTAAATTTAGACGCCCTATTCTGGTTGGTCAAATAGTAGAAGTGGAAGCTAAAATTGCACATACCGGTAAAACAAGTATGCAAATATTTATACAAGTTCGGTGTGGCGACCCTAAAACACAGAACATGGTTGAAACAAATCACTGTGTAATAAGCTTTGTTGCCATGGATGAAACGGGTTACCCCGTTGCAGTGCCAGAGTTTAAAGCAGTCTCCAATGAAGATATAAAATTAGAAAACTACGCAATTAAAATGAAAGAAATTGCGATAGAAACCGAAAACTTACTTCATCAAGTGTAAATACGCATTAGCTAATTTTTGTACTGTAAAAATCACCTAATGCTTTGTAAAAAATACAATTTATTTAAAATCGCTAAATCTTAGCAGTTAGCGATTTGTTTAATAAAAACCCTAAATAACCCAAATAACTAATCCAAAAATACTAGTTTAGCTGTATTAGTAATCAATTTAATCATTGGCATGTTCACTGCAAATAAGTAATTGAAGTTTGAAAAATCAAACCATTTTATTTTTTAAAGGAGCTATTTAATGATTAAATCACTTTCACTTTCAGCACTGGCGCTAGCAACACTTGGTTTTAACTCTGCGGCGCAGGCAGACATTTCCGATTTTGATTCTCCACGTATTTATACCGGTATAGGTTACGGACAGTACTCTTTTGAGTTTGAAGACAGTGAAAACGATACTGATTTTGATGATGACGCACAAATGCTCAAAGGGTATGTTGGTACGCAATTTAATGAATATTTAAGTGTAGAGCTGGCTTATCAAAACTTTGATGAAGTTAGCGATATTGATAGCAAAGCTGAAATTGACGGTGTGTCATTGGCCGCGCGTTTAGGTATCCCATTAACTGAGAGCTTTTCGGTTTATGTCAAAGGTGGTTGGTTAGAATGGGATGCAGATATAAAACAAGAACTCCCTGTTGGAAGCGTTTCTACTTCACAAGATGGCGGTGACGCATTTTATGGTGCTGGTTTAGAGTTTGCTTTTTCTAGCAATGTGCAAATGCGTTTAGAGTACGAGCGTTACAAACTAGACGATGATATTGATCCTGATATGGATGTAGCATCAGTTTCACTGCAATACATGTTTTAAACTATAAACAAGTTGTTTAACAAAGGTAAGCTTAGGCTTACCTTTTTCTGCTTCATATAAACCACTCAGTCTAAAAGCCATTTTAAACCATTTAGTCTAATTAAATAAATTGCTCTGCTGTGATGCGATGGCCTGTAAATAAAGGTAGAATACCCGCCTATTCTATTTGTACTTGAGTAACATGAGCGACTACAGCATTTCGGCCGTTGGCCACATACAATCTCCCTATAAACAAAAGTTTGCCATACCAAGACAACCTCGTTTAGTACCTGAAGCCAAAGCAAAACTTATTTTTGCGCCTGATTTTAACCGCGAAGAATTTGTACGCGGCATTGATGAATTTACCCACATTTGGTTATTGTTTCGCTTTCATGAAACCGCAGATAAAGGCTACTCGCCCATGGTACGCCCTCCTCGCTTAGGCGGTAATGAACGCAAAGGTGTATTTGCTACTCGTGCTACTTTCAGACCAAATGCCATTGGTATGAGTGCAGTAAAGCTTGAGGGCATAGAATATAAAAATGGCCAACTCAGTTTATTACTTGCCGGAATAGACCTGCTTGATGGCACGCCCATCATTGACATAAAACCCTACTTGCCTTATTCAGATGCCATGCTTGACGCAAGTGCTGGCTTTGCAGATACACGCCCAGAAACACAAATGAGTGTAGAGTTTACCCCTGAAGTGACTTTATTCATTGAGCAGCAAACTCAATACCCTGAATTATTGAACTTTATTAGTAATGTTTTAAAACAAGATCCACGCCCTGCTTACAAAAAACAAAAAGACGGCGAGCAGAGCTATGGAATGACATTGTATGATTACAATATACGCTGGCAAGTTAATGGCGAGCACAACCTAGTAACAAGTATAGAAAAAAGCTAAATAACTCACTTAGCGCTTTTGTGTAAAAGCAACCGCTGGTAAACTTAAGCTCTATTAAAAGAACATATTACTCTATTTCGGAAAAATAATGCGTACCAGTCAATATATACTCGCAACACTTAAAGAAACGCCTTCAGATGCTGAAATTGTATCGCATCAGTTAATGCTTAGAGCCGGTATGATCCGTCGCGTCGCTTCGGGTTTATACACTTGGTTACCCTCTGGTTTACGCGTTTTGCGTAAAGTTGAAAACATTGTTCGTGAAGAAATGGACAAAGCAGGCGCAATAGAAATGCTGATGCCTGTCATACAGCCTGCTGATTTATGGGAAGAGTCAGGCCGTTGGAGCGAGTTTGGTCCAGAGCTAATGCGCTTTACAGACCGTCATAATCGTGAATTTGCACTTGGTCCAACACATGAAGAAGTAATCACCGATTTTGTTCGCAAAGAAGTGAATAGCTATAAACAGTTACCACTTACTTTATATCAAGTACAAACTAAAGTACGTGACGAACGACGCCCTCGTTTTGGTGTTATGCGCGCACGCGAATTCACCATGAAAGACGCTTATTCATTTCATATGAGTGAAGAATGTTTAAATAATACGTATCAAGCAATGCACAAAGCATACTGCAATATTTTTGAACGTTTAGGCCTAGATTACCGCCCAGTAATTGCCGATACAGGGTCTATTGGTGGTAGCGTGTCTCATGAATTCCATGTTTTAGCCGAATCAGGTGAAGACGCTATCGCATTTAGCGATGGTAGTGATTACGCCGCTAATATTGAAAAAGCCGAAGCCCTTGCCCCAACAGAGCCTCGTGCTGATGCTACAAAAGAATTAAAAGCGTTCCCGACTCCAGATGCTAAAACAATTGAAGAGCTTAAAAAGCATTACGGTGTTAAACCACACCGTAGTGTTAAAACGTTAATCGTTTATGGTGCCCCAGATGAAAACGAACAACGTGGTTTAGTTGCCCTTGTTATTCGTGGCGATCACGAATTAAACGAATTGAAAGCGGAAAAGCACCCTCTCGTTGACTCACCGCTTGAAATGGCAAAAGAAGCAGACATCATTGCTGCAATCGGCGCAAAACCTGGCTCACTAGGTCCTGTAGGATTAACAATGCCAATTATTGTTGACCGCACAGCCAACGTAATGGCTGACTTTGTAGCCGGTGCTAATATAGACGACGAACACTTTAGCGGCATAAATTGGGACCGTGATGTAACTAACTACGACGTTGCTGATATTCGTAACATTGTAGAAGGCGATCCTAGCCCTTGTGGCCAAGGCACATTACAAATTAAACGTGGTGTTGAAGTAGGACATATATTCCAACTTGGCACAAAATACTCAGAAGCCATGAAAGCAGGCGTATTAAACGAAGATGGCAAAAACCAAGTAATGACCATGGGTTGTTACGGTGTAGGTGTATCGCGTATTGTGGCTGCTGCTATTGAGCAAAACAACGATAAATACGGTATTATTTGGCCACAATCTATTGCGCCGTTCGACCTTGCTATTGTACCAATGAACATGCACAAGTCGCATCGTATTCCTGATATTGCAAACAGCCTTTACCAAGGTTTAAAAGATGCAGGTGTGGATGTGTTATTTGACGATAGAAAAGAGCGCCCAGGTGTCATGTTTAATGATATGGAGCTTGTAGGTGTGCCTTTCACACTTGTAATTGGCGAACGTAACCTAGACGAAAATAAAGTAGAGCTTAAAAATCGTCGCACAGGTGAAAAGCTAATGATTGACATAGATACCGCTATTGAAAGCATTAAAGCAGCTATGCAAGCCTAAACACTTATTCGTTATTCAATAACGTGAATGCAAAAACCGCTTTTTGAAGTGACCCCAATAAGTTGGACTCATTTCTAAGCGGTTTTTTTATGCCTAAATTTTGTGTCATATAGCTTTACTAAAAATGTCGTGTAACTGTCATTTTTTCTCTCTAAAGTAATTTATAGCTAACAAAACTAACGAGGGACAATATGAAAAGTGCTGAACAAAAGGCTAAATACCCTGCTATATGGATATCAGATGTTCACCTAGGCTATAAAGATTGCAGAGCTGATTATTTACTCGATTTTCTAAGCGCTGTTGAGACTGACGTTTTATATTTAGTTGGCGACATTATTGATTTATGGTCTATGAAGCGCCAATTTTATTGGCACCCCTCTCACTATCAAATACTTAATTGCATTCAACAAAAAGCGGCCAACGGAACACGCGTAATTTATATACCAGGAAACCATGACGAAACCTTTAGAAACTATATAAATCAAACCCTGTTTGGCATAGAAGTCCACCAGCAGTATATTCATGTAACTCAAGCCAATAAACGCTTTTTGCTCGTTCACGGCGATGACTTTGATAGCGCAACTCGTTATAACAAAATTATTAGCATTGCTGGCGATGCAGGCTACGATTTGCTTTTATTTTTAAATCGTTGGAGCAATAAAATAAGAAAGTTGTTTGGGGGTAATTACTGGTCGTTAGCGTCGTGGATAAAAGCACGAGTTCATAAGGCACGCGAAGCAATAAATGCATTTGAAGACGCAGCTATTCATGAGGCAAAAAAACAAAACGTAGATGGAATTATTTGTGGGCATATACACCACCCTAAAATAAAAGTGTGCGACGGCATAGTGTATTGTAACGACGGCGATTGGATAGAAAACTGCACCGCCTTAGTGGAACAAGCCGATGGAAAAATAGAACTGCTTCACTGGTCAGATACACACACAGTTTTAGACAGCGCCGACATATCTAACATTTCATCGCCACTAATGAGTAATGACGATGCGAAAACTAATAAGTCAGCGGCTTAACCACTGACTTATTAAGTTACACCTCTAAATACGCAGGTTAATTTAAACACTTCATTAACCTGTCTTTCAGCGTTTTAGGTTTTATAAGTTTGACAACATAGTCGTTCATACCAATAGCTGTACTTAGCAACGGATCTATGTATTTACTTTCATACCAAAGGATATGCCCTAAATAAGAGCTATAGAATCAAAACCTAATTGTATTAACGCTATCTTGCAGGTGTTTTTTAAAAACGAGGCTTTTTAGTTCGCACTTTAATTCAATTTGTTCAATGTCATAAATATAGCTTCTAACGTTTATTCAAATATATACAAATAAGGCAACACAATCAGCAAAAAGAGTCCCGCAGCTATACCAATTAGATTATTACTTTTAGCAATATCAAAAAAACACTCCTTTTTTAACATTTACCTCCAAGACTTTCTCGCTACTGTGTTGTGTATTAAAAACTAAATAAGGACCCTAAAACTAAAGTGAACTATTTGAGTGTATTTTGATTATTCAAACCTTCTTTTACAACAAATATGGCGATGGCGACACAAAAGATAAATCCTCCCCCTATACAGATATAGTTGATTATTGGGCTGGATTCAGTATCTAAAGTCATCGAAAAAAGTCCATAGCTTAATATAAGCAAAGCGACTAGAGATGAAATTATTAACACGGTGGCGCTTTTCATTCTATAACTCCTGTTTTTTTGGCGTAATCATTTAAATTCTGCATAAATTGAATCGATTCATGCGTTATATCCTTAATGATAAACTGAGGCTCTATTTCAAGCTCTCCTTCATCTATGCTATTTTTATTAACAGTCTTTAAAAAAACTGCTTTTCTTTCATTATGGAGTGAGATTTCCGTCGGCAACTGCTCTGTGTCGTACTTAAATTTACGCATAAAGTCTATTAAAGGTACATCTAAAAAACCAACAAGCGCTTTACCAAAATAAGTATCTTCTCGCGCTCGTTCTAACAGCCAAGTATAATCAGTAGAAGATAAAAATTGATTTGGGAATGCACTTGTTTTAACTGTTTGCACTTTATCACCATCTAAATATCCTACAAATAAGTTATCTCCTTCCTTTTGATAAGCAATGTAGTTATTAGGGTCGTTTTTAGGATCTAAGCTCATTTCGTAAATTTGCTCTTTAGTAAAACCTGGAGCATGTTGCAGCATACCCGCTAAAGCTTTATCACCATTTTCTTTATTTACAGCATAATCTAACCTGTATGCGATATTTTTTTGATAGTCTAAAATATATTGGCCATCGTCTCTAATGGTCATTTCTGTGAAGGTTTTATTTGGCAAAATATAATCTGTACGAAGGTATTTATCGGTTACCTTTATTTTAATGTATGCAAAATGATTCAGCTCTTTAGTGACTTGATAATTAAGTGTTAGGTTAATTTGCGCATGTGCATAACCACAAAAAACCACAGTGATAAAAACTATTAATTTAACAATATTTTTCAACATTTCATCCTTAAAACTTAGGAATTAAAAAGCGATGTAACCACGCTATATTAAGCTGTTATCAGCGCCTGTACTAAAGTACCTATTAGATTAAATAGATATAACTTTTTCTAGGTTCATAACAAGTATAATGAGTATGAATAAAAAAACGAATAATCCCACGTGCCGCTTAAATGGGTAAACCATTTGACTTGCTCTATCTAATGAAACTGGGTATTGGTATTTTAATAACGAATATACTAGGGCTTCACTATCAACACTCCAGTGCGTCAGCGAAATGCTCTGCCCTTTTGTGGTATTAAAAACAAGCGATATTAAGTGTGACCTTTTTGTAGTTCTGCCAATAGAGTCATCAATTGAATCGTAGTTGTAATTCCATTTAGCCTCAATGCTAATAATATCCTGCTTAGTTAGTGTACGCGGTGTTTTATCAGTAAATAATAGTGCGGGTAAATAAAGCTCGTCACCATTTACTATAATGGAGCTTAAAGGCGCTGCTTTAATAAAGTAGTATTTATTACAAACAATAACCCTAGCAAAGTAATAGCTTAAATAAGTTATTACTAAAAATGCAAAAGATGATTTCCAATTTTGTGATGAATAAGCAATAAATAGTGTAAGCAAAGCAAAACACACGACGACAAAATGAACTAAGCTTTTCTTACTATCAGGGAGCGGTAGCGCACACCTAAGTATGGGAATATTATTTTTAGCCTCCGCATTACCTAAAATAGTATGTTGCGGAAATATTTTTGTAAATTTGTTCACCGTTGCTGAGTTTGTTTTTTCAGCCTCGGCCTCTTCACGTTTAGCTGCATAAACGCGCTCAACGGTTGACAGCTTACTCGCCACTAACTGTGCTTGTTTGTCTTGTTTGAAACACCTAAACGTATAAGTGCTCAATTTACCTTCTGCTGAAGTGTAATTAATATCTATGATATTTACAGCTTTATCTGCTCTAAACGATATTGTGTTTATACTGTTTGTATCAATGCTGTGGTGACTATACGTGAAGATTTCTTTCTTAAAAAAATAAGCCCCCAACTTTATATCTATTCGATTATTGTGTTCATCAAATTTTAATCGGTGTTGAAACATCAAAAGCACAATAATTAATAAAACATCAAGCCCATCGCTTGTATCAAAAATAAAGCCTTGACTTAAAACATCGAGCACAAGCCCTGCTACTGTTAGCCAAATGAATAGCCATTTAATCGTTTCTAATAGTGATTTTAATATAATTGAATTAGCCAAAATTCCCTCTTTGAATAAAAAAGTATGCTTAGTTACATACTCTCATAATATATAAATACTTAAAGTAGTCGAAAAGCTAATTAACTAGACGCAACAATGATTATCCAACCGTCTTTTTTGGTATATTTAAAGCCACAACCATCCGACACTAAGTTCTTTTCGCCATATTTAGCCTCAATTTTAACTTGAGCAAAAAGAGGTTTTGTCTCTGTTGATATCTTTTGAGATAAAACCTCGAATTCAGGGCTTGTTACATACTTTTGAAATTTTTCTGCCTTTTTACTCAAATATGCAATAGCGCGTTTTTTTTCGTCTTCCGTATCTTTAAAATGCTTTGGTACAAAAGACATCAAGGTATCAATGTCTTTATCAGCTTTTGCTTGTCTAAACTCTTCGCATTTTTTTATAAATAAAGGGTCTTGATTATCCTTGGCAGGAAAATTTACGTTAGATTCATTAGCAAAAGCTGCTGTACTTAATACCATAATGCTAGAAAACGCTATTAATTGGGGTTTCATTTCAAATCCTTTGTTAACGGAACAAATAAGGGGGACGTTGTGTAAATATTAAGTTTTTCACTTTTATTATTTTGCTCTGTAGCAGTCGCGTTCATAGTAAATTCAAAACCGCCCTCTACTGGTTTCCAAGTAAAACCATCTACTTCCGGAGGACCAGATAAAATTCGACCCTCTTTATCAATACATGCTAACCCCCCTAATAAGGTATCTTCGTTTTCTAGCGCCCATAAGTCCTCTCCCATTACAGCCAATAGCATTGTGCAGCTATGCTTACTCCCCTCAATGCTTACATCATAGATTAACATGCTATCGCCAGATTCAAACTTAATTGAATCTTCAATAACCCCCGTCACTAAGTGGGAGTCTACACACCCTTGCAAAACTAATGAACCAAGCAATACACACATGGTTTTTTTTAACATAACGTTCCCTTATTCACTCTTAATTATTATTTTTATGTTCACTTTTTAATTTTTTATAAAGATCGTCTGCTACTGCTGTGGCTTTACCAATAATGCTATAAGAGTCATCTTTTAAAAATGCGTCAATCGACTCTTGCCTTAAATTTTCTTCATACCAGTATTTAAACTCTTTGTATGATACTAAATCACTTATTTTATTTTTTAACTGTTGCACATTCTCAACTTTGTTTTGATATGCAAAAGCACGTAAAACAAAAGATTTAAGCGTACTATCAACACTTAGCTCTATTTGGCTATCATCGGCTATGTAACTTTGGAATAATCGAATGCCATCTTTGTAATAAAGAGAAATATAATCAGTGGTTGAGCTTATTTGTACCTGTTTGTTATTAAAGGCATTAATGCCATAAAACTCCCCGTCTAAATTATCTACATAAAAAGGCCCCTTAATATGTAAGTAATCGGGCATTACAACCTTTAGCAATATAACGTTTTCTTTTTTGATACTTGAATAGTTACTTTCACCATATACATTTTGTAAGCTAAACCAGCCTGTACCAACATCACTAGGCACAATAAAACTAGCATTAGTATCATCTATATAATCCAACTGTATTGATGGGCCATCTGCAAAAACTAATGCAGTACCACTTTCTAAATTTGCACCAGTTATTAATACTTTATCGCCTTCGACTACATTTTTAGTCGGAATGCCTGTAATAACTGGTGTTTTTGGATGCAGTAATGTGGCATCAATACTGTTGATTTTATAGCCATCTATAGCAATAAAAAATGTAATGGGTTCTCCGCCCAACGCTACCTTTGGATAATTAGGTATAACAAATTCAATTTTATTCTCGGATGTAATCGTCACTGGTAAATTAACGACTGGCTGTTTGTCATCCCCTTTTAACATTATCAAATGTGCCGCATCACCTTTTAGGTTTTCTGCATTTAAATTAGCAGGGAAAAACGGCCTAACTTTGTTAATAAATACGGCTTCGTCACTATGAGAGTATGTTACAGAGCTAATGACTGGGGTATTTGATGGGTATAAGTTATTTATATCAATTAGTTTTATTAGTGGCTGAGTGTCATTTTCATCAAACAAAAAGTCGCCATCGTCGTCTGTATCTAAAAAATTAGGGATGCCATCACCATCAAGGTCATAACGGATAAACTCAACTAAGTTTACTTCTTCAGAATCTAAAACTACATTATTGTCACTGTCTAAGTCTATAAAGGCTGGTTTTTTATCACCATCTAAATCGTAGGTTTGTTCTATAGCATCAGTAATGCCATCATCATCACTGTCTAAATCAAGCCAGTTTGGAATGCCATCACTGTCGACATCATGACTAAAGATAAAGTTAGCTGTATAAATATGGTACTCATTTCCATCGGGTATTTTATCATCATCGGTATGTTGCCCAAGGTGATTCATTCCCAAAGCAAGCTCTTTGTTTGTGGGAACTGCGTCTTTATCTATATCAATAAACGCATGTACCTTATATGTAAAGCTATCTGCACCTAAGTTGTTTCTATCAGTAATACTTAAATTATATTCACCCGCTTGCTTAGGCGAGAAGGTAATAACCTGACCGACTTTACCAACGTGTTCAATGTTTGTAGGTATAGAAGAAATAACATCGCCATTATTATTAATAATCGTTAAAGACGGTGTAAAACGTGAATCATCTTTAAAAAGTATAAACGTCACTGATAAGTCTTCAAATAGCATTGAGCTGGGGATATTAAATTTAAAATCATCTATATCTACATTTTTAGCAATAACCCCCGCCGCTTTAAAAGGCAGCGTACCAACTGGATTTGCTTGGCCAACGTTATTATTAAACTCTTGTTCTTGAACGACCAGGATTGTGGTTTTAGCAGCATCAAACGGATAGTCATCTTGTTCATCTGGTACACCATCGCCATCTTCATCTTTGTTTTGCCATGTACCAATATGTGAGGGTGATTTAACTATTTTTGCTTGAACGTGTGTTGTATATGTTACCGAGCTAATAGCACAGCTAACACTTAACAATGAAAGGTAAAATAGGGGTATTTTCAAGAATCCATCCTTGTTGGTTTATCCATAAAGCATTTACAGTTATAAACTGTACCTAATTTATATAAAGTATGCAATTTAATCAAAAATGATAATTAGAGCAATCAACTGTATATACTTTAAGTGAATTAAAGCCTACAGCTTATACACCCTAAAGATTTAATATGCCTTTTTAGTAAGCCCTTCATAAAACATAGCGAGCAAACCGTACATACTTAAAAGTCCGCCAATATACATTAACCCAAAAGTAGTGGTTTGCGAGAACTCTGGCTGAATTGTAAAGCGGTATAACCCTATACTTAATAACGTAATTCCCAGTACGGCAATTAAAATTATACTAAATCCTTTAATCATAACGATCCCTCTGGTTAAAGCTTTGTGTGTTAATGAATGCTTTTTAAATAATAACTTAAGTTGAAAATTTCTGCTTGAGCTAAAAAATTGATTTCAAATATCCTGTCCCTATCCAATACAAATAAAGACCTATCATTATAAAATTACCACCCATTGACATAACCCGCATCAAAATAAACATAACGCTGCCCCCGCCGTCGGTAAGGCCATACTTGTAACTCACCGGATAGTCAAAATAAATGCAAAGATAAAGCAAGTTTAATGTTGCGATGGTATTTGGTTTAATTGTATAGCGTTCATTGTTTTTTAACACCACAACCGCTTGGGAAATATGTGAACGTTTTTCTTGATAGCCTTGCCCGCTTGAGCGCATATACCCGTAGCTAAATTGTATGTAATCTATATCTGCTTTAGCTAAAGTAATATGTTGCTGTTTAGATAATGGCTCTGTAACTATAGTTAACTCATCTTTACTTACTTCAAAAGCGGCTTTGTAATTAAAGCCATACCTTTGCCAAATTAACACCTTTCGCAAAAACCATAGTCCCAAGAATAAAGGAATATATATAAAAAACAAACCACTAATCCAGTCCTCTTCAACCCAGACATGACTGTACAATGCAAGCGCTAACAATGCGATTGCAAATAAAAACTCAATCCCAAAATTTAGCCTAAATAATTTAGTCACTACCGGCATAGTGATTTTACTCGTAGGGGTTAAGGCGTCTTTTTCAGGTAAATTTACGAGCCTAAACCAAAACTTGTCATCCAATTGTATATCTAACTTTTCGCTTTGCATTACTAATCTCAACAGTAAACTATAAAAAAGAGCATGTAATATAAATTACATGCTCTTTTTTTTAATATGCACGAACTAATCTTGCAGTAAATTGACCATATACCACTTGCCGTCTTTTAAACCAAAACGGCATTTGTCATACATTGTGGTTTTCTCATTATGTCGCTTATCAATAGTATCAAACTTGTAATATATAAATGCTTGCTCTGTATATCCCCACTTTTTATACGTTCCTTTAACAACGTTATACTCAGTATCCTCAGAGTAGTTAACAAGCTTTGATTCGACAAGACGAAAGTTTTTAATACCATCGTACTCTTTTTCATAGTATTTTTTATGTGCCCTATCAACATGTTTGGTGATCGCTTTATCTGCATTGGGGATATGATCTAGAGGTGTATACAATTGTTTAAATAGCTGTTCATCTTTATTTTTTACTATTTCTACCGCTTTAAAGCAGTTTTCTTTTGGGATCGTTAAATCAAGCTCTGCGTGGCATGTAAAGCTTGCTAATAACGACAATGGAATTAGGTATTTATTCATTATTTATCCTTAAAACATTAGGGCCTGACCTATTCGATTGAAAAGCTAGCCGCGTTACTTTTTCCAAACTGATTACTTACCCAGTAACGCCAGCCACTGAGTTGACGTGGCGTTTTAACTTTAATGGTTTTTTCATCTATATAAATGCTATTAACAGTCACATTTTTAAAATGAACAACCGTCTGCTCATTAAAATTTTCACCTATAAGAGTAATTGTTTCTCCTGCACTGATGCTTCGCTTTTCAGGTTTTAAAAGTGGGGATTTACTCTTATTTACTTCAATTGGTTGGGCATCACTAATAACCTCATCATGAGCTAAATATACATAAGCCTCGCCTATCTTACTTGGCACCTCTACACTTATATATGTTTTGCTTGCTTCAATTTTAGCTATGGTCGGTTTTAAGTTAATAAGATCATCAGGGTATTGAAAAACAAGGACCAAATTTTTTGCATCTGCTGGTAAGCCATCTACTTCAAACTCTACTTTATCCCCAGCTCTAATAAAATCTCGAATAGAGTGCCCTTCAAAGGACATATTATAAACCCAACGCACAAGTAAACGATTTTGATTAGGCCCTGTTAATTTAACAGTTTGAGATTTTTTACGACGTTGCGTATCGTAAATATCTAATATTAAATCGTCGTCATCATCTAAATCTAAGTGATCTAATTTTCCATCATCATCAAAATCAAGTGAATGGTTAAAATCACCAATTTCTATTTCATCATCTAAGTTATTACCATCAGCATCAAGGTCTATATAATTTGGGAAGCCATCTTTATCTAAATCTTCAATGCCTTCTATTTTATCAGAGAACGAATCACCATCAGAGTCAGTATCTTGCCAATTAGGTATTCCATCTTCATCAAAATCTATATAATTATTCAGTAAAACATACTCTAACCCATCTAAAATACCATCTTCATCTTGGTCATTCTTAATAAGGTTACTGCCAAATGCACGTTCCTTCTCATCATCAAAAGCATCTACATCTTCGTCATAAAATAAAACCATACTGTAGATTAAATCAGGGCCACCACCGTAATTATTATCCATTACACTTAGTTGATAACGACCCGCCTCAAACATATGAAAATTAACAATATGCTTTCCAAATTTCTTATATTCGCTAATAACATACTTACTAATTACTCTGCCTTCTGAATTTGAAACATAAACTTGCGGGTCAAATCGTTTAGCTGCACTTTCGAATACAGCAGTGACCATAGTTCCATCATCAACGTTAAAACCATATAAATCACCTTTGTCTGTTCTTGATGAAATAACGCCCTTAACTTTAAAACCTTTACCAAGCTCTACTGGAGTTGCAACAGATGGGTTATCGTTAGGTTCTTTTTCGAAATAAACAGGGTATTGAGTTTTACTCGCATCAAACGGATAGTCATCTTGCTCATCTGGCACACCATCACCGTCTTCATCTTTATTTTGCCACGTACCTATATGGGTGGTTGGCTGAATGTTTTTTGCATGTGAATTTGGTATATATGTTAGCGTGCAAAAAGCACAGCTAACACTTAAAAGCGAAAGATATATTAGTTGTGTTTTCAAGAGTCCATCCTTTTTTAATTATCCAATTTTTATAATTTAGTGCTGATAACGCTAAAAGCTAAAAAAGATGTGTATTAAGTACTTATATAATAAATACTTACTTTACACATCCTTAAGGTTAGCATAGTGCGCGTGGCTGTTTTCCAACTAGCGAAAATGTTATCTATCTTTATTTTTAGCATCGAAAAATTACCAACTTAGCTTTTTAGCATTTACTAAGTTGGTTATATAAGATTTTTAAATACATTAATTTGCATCAGACAGCCTTTCAACTAACTCAACACGACGGTTAAGCTCTCGACCTAGTTCATTTTTATTAGTCGCTGCCGGAGAATAAGGCCCAACGCCTTGAGGGATTAACCTTGTTTTGGCAATGCCATAATCAGCTATTAACGCTTTAACTACCGCATTAGCTCTGCGTTTAGATAGATCGAGATTATATTCTGCAGATCCTTTGTCGTCTGTATGCCCAACTACATACAAACTCAATTTTTTATTTTTTTCAAGAACTTGTGCTATCACATCTAGAGATTGCTTGGATTCGGGTTTTATAACTGCTTTATCATAGTCAAACAGTACACCATAAATAGACGCTTTACCCTTTTGCTTGAGCTGCTCTAGTACTTTATCGCTATTTGTTTCTATTAACCCTGTTATTAGTGGCTCGGTTCGCATAACTAAAAGCTGAATACGAGAATCACCTTTATAGTTGCCTATGAAAAACGCTACGTAAGTAGTCTGCCCCTCAAATGTGCTTTTCATAACTTGGTAACGAGGTTGACCCCAGTAATTGTTAACACCTTTTAATGCAAGGATATCGCCCAATTTGATTAAGTCCTCACGAATTAGTCTACTGCGGGTATTATTACTACAGGCATTTTTCTGGCAAGTGAAAACAGTTTCAAATCCTTCCTTTACTAAAGCACTCAGATAGTTGTGATAAATTTTAAGTGTTGACACATTTTTCACAGCATAAGTAATTTGTGTTAAATCGCCTGTTACATCAAGCATTGGAAGCTTTCTGGTCTTTTTATCAGCAATACCAATAGGAATGCTAAATTCTTCATAATCAACTTGTTTGTAATCTTCAATATAACTGCCTGGATAACGACTGATTAACGGGTGGTCAGCCGATCCACCTTTATCTTTGCGAGGGGGGGTTGTTGTTTTTGTGTCATTTTGTTTTTTGAATGCATTAAAATCAGCCGTGATAAGGCCTGTTTCAATGTCTTTTATATCCACAGAGGTTAATAATATTCGTGTCAGATTATCATTTTGTCCTACGAATAATGAAATTGCGGCGTCTGGTTGTGCACCTCCCTTTGTTGCGAAAATATAATGCGGTTTATAGAACTGGCTACTGGGATCAAAGTAACTAGATTTTTCAGCTAATCGCTTTTTATCGCTTCGTCTATCACCTGAATAACACTCATTTAAAGAGCATCTGTAAATTACCTCAAAGCCAGCATTCTTTAATGCATTTTCATAATTTTTTGCTACCTTCAACGAAGCAACGTTTCTTATTGTATATTCATAATGAGCTGTATCACCAATAAATGTTGCAAACTCAAACTGTTTAGATTTTTCTGCATTAGGATCAAACTTTGTCATTAACTGAGTTTCTTCACCCGCTAGAGTA
Organism: Pseudoalteromonas sp. SIMBA_162; assembly: GCF_046535955.1. Lineage (NCBI taxonomy): Bacteria > Pseudomonadati > Pseudomonadota > Gammaproteobacteria > Alteromonadales > Pseudoalteromonadaceae > Pseudoalteromonas > Pseudoalteromonas sp. SIMBA_162. The sequence goes on from NZ_JAWJBQ010000007.1 coordinate 107,505, forward strand.
ACTGAATCATCTAATTTTGCTTTTGGATACGGTGACAATAATGGCTTTGCTTGCACACTTGATACACCAATTAAATAGATTATAAATAGCTGGAGTATTTTTATAACTTTATTGTTCATTAAAATTCCTTTTTTTATAGGTTCGGCTCTAAAAATTAGTTTATTTAGAAAACGTTAAATATTCTAATACTTTAACTCGTAAATTAAAACTTAACATATTGGTATGCATGAGTATTTTTTTATATTAAAAAGCCAATGCAATTGGCTTTGAAAAGTCACTCATATCAGCTAGCCATTTTTTAATTAAGTTCTCATATAAACTTAATTAGAGCTAGGTTTTAACTCAACATGAAACCTGTTAAGTTAACCAGCCTATTTAACTGGTTTCCACAGCGATTTTGAAGCGTTCTAATATTAGCTACTTATTAAAACTCGGCAAGGTACATCGCTATTATAGGAAAGTTAGCTAAAATGCCAGAAACGCGTAAGAATATATAGCCGATACTAGAGCCCCCTCCTTCAAATGATTTTTTATAAATTAATGGGTAATCAAAGTAATACAACAAAAACAAAACATTAAACAACCCCACTCTGTTAACGTTCAACTCAATGTTTTCGCCTGTTTTTAGGTTTATAAAAGCCCTATTTAGCGCAGCATTTACTTGAATTTGTGTATCAGACACTTGATTGCTAAGGTTATAATTAAATATTACCGACTCGATATCATCCCTTTTGAATAATCTGCTTTGTTTTAATGAATCATTTATAAAAGGGTAAACTTTAATTTGTTCTTTGCTTATGGTCATCACGTGTTTTGAACTAAGCCCAAACTTGCGCCATATAAGAATGCGTTTTAAAAATAGGGTACCAATAAGAAGCGGTATATAAATAACTAAACCAGCTAAGCTATAGCTATCAACTAACCAAAGTCCGGCCACCAATGAAAGTGAAATTAAAGCTACGGTGAATAGTAACTCTATTGGAAAAGACAAATGACATAATAAACGCAATAAAGGAAGTTTAATTTCACTTGTAGAGCTTAAGGTATCCTGCTCTTTAAAGTGAACATTTTTAAACCATTTTTTATCGTCTAGGCTGGTTGGCTGTTCATTATTAGTCATATTTAGCTTCTTAATAAGTTGACCAAAAGCCACTTGCCATCAACTTGCCCAAACTTACATTTTCCTTTTATTGTTACGTTGTCTTTCTTTTTACCAAGAAATATTTTTGATGTTGTAAATGTATAATTAACCCTCAACTCATCAATGTAACCATACTTCAATGCATTCTTTTGAGATGTTTGATATATACTGTTTTTAGCATCCTCAAGTACCTCAGTACCAACAATTGTAAAGTTATGGATACCCAAATAATGATTTTTTGTATAATGATCATGCTCACGAGCTAACATTCCTTTTACAATACTTTCGTCCATATCTTTAGGCAGCGGGGCATAAAGCTGCTTGAAAAGCTCATAATCCTGATTTAAAACGATATCTACTGACTTTTTACAATTTTCGATTGGGATGCTGTAGTCAACGGCACTTGCCGTAAATGATAAAAGTAATGATTGAGCCAGTGTAAAAAAAGCGATTTTTTTCATAGTTTTCTCCTGTAATTTTCGATTTGTGTGCATTTTACTCATTTGCTGAGTTTATAAGTACACCATAGACACTCTGCACTTTTCTGTTTAATAGATTATCTGTTTATAAAGTTTTAGCGTCTCAATCAAAAAAATTTCTAATATCATCAACAAAAGGCTTATTAATATGATCAGCTAACTCTTTTGCGATATTTCTAACATTTTTATGTGCGCGACTGTAACCTAAAGTAACCCTAGATAAATTTTCAAACTCAACATGGTATTGAAAAAACTCTTTTTTTATAGGGTGGCGAGTGGCTATTACACTTGTGATATCCTTCAATTGATAACGCACAGTCCTAATTGAATAAAGTGAACTGGATTTAAATTCAAGCACACTATTATTTGCAGGCACACTTAAGCGCGATTTTAAAAAAAGCAAATGCCAACATAATGTAGAAACACATGCCCACGCAAATAGGTTAAAATCGGCTTTATCGTAAGAAAAAACTAATTGAGCAATACAAATAAGCCCAATAACGAAACCTGTCGCTCTAAACATCCCCATATCTTTGTAAATATAAAAGGCGCCATCTGATGATTTACGAGACTTTGGCTTCATAGTAAACTCAGTATATTTGCAAATAAAAACAGCGCAAAAAAAGGCAGTGTAAGCTTGGCGTAATCTTTTATTCGCCATAAAACTGGCGCAGGGTCGTTTAGAAATGGTTTCATCTTAAAAATGTCCTTATTATTTTGATAGTTTTATTTAGTTATTAGCTCAGGGTTTGCACCACTGTGAGTTTTAATGAAAGCATTTGTGTTTAAAATTAAAGCTAACATTAAAGCCAGTGACTCAGCATCGCTTCGGCTATTTAATAAATAGCGTTGATTGGCAACTACTAGCCGCCACTTATTTTGTAAATCAGTATCGGGCTCAACGTTAAACCCTTTACTATGTAAATAAGCATGTTGTTTGTGCTTTATACCGAGTATTGAAATACTGTAATAACAACCTTTGCTTGCAGTTGTAAATACCAGTAACACTTTGGCACTAAGCAATAAAAGTGATAAACACCGCCGTTGCCCATGCGTAAAACGTAAATGATAAACTTTGTGTACTTGCACCTAGCGCCAACACAGCAAATATAACTCCTAAGGTACGAGCGAGACCCGTTGCTTTGGTTTTAAATGCTATGTGATTTTTATCGCTTACCTTATCAAATATGTGAGAGTAAGCAGCCAAACTCTGTTTAAGTTTTTCATTATTTAATAGCATAATATTATTTGTTTTTATTTAAGTTACCTAAAACCCTTTTTAAGTCAGAACACAGTGACCCGCCCTTTTGTGCGCACTCATCCAACACGTGTTGGGCTTTTTCTTGGTCTGCTGCAACTCCCTTTCCATCGCGGTAGCCCTCATATACAAAGTACATAGCAGTCATGTTTCCAGCCTCGGCACCTTGATGATAATACTCAAACGCTTTAACAGGGTCTTTTTTACCAAACGTTCCCTTTTCATATAACTTTGCGTAATAGTAAAAAGCGCTAGTATTACCCTGTTCAATAGCTTTGTCTAACCAGTAGCGTGCCTTATCAAAGTCTTGTGGGTACTCCCTACCAGAGCTTTGAGCATAAAGCCGCCCTACTCTCGCCATCGCCTCAGCATCTCCTTGTTTTGCTTTGCTAAGCTGTATGTCAACATTGCGCTGCTCTTCAGTTGAAACAGTTGCGTATAGCGATTTATCGGTATCTGCTTGTATTTCAAGCGATGCTATAGTGCTGGCTAAGCCAAGTACAATCGCTAATGGTAGTTTTTTCATCTGTATAGTCCTTATAGTAAGCGTGCAATAAAGGCCTGCACTCCCAATCATTTTATTTAATAACAGTACTCTGTGCACTGTTAACGTCTTTTAAAAACTCTTACTCCAATACTTATTCTAACCAAATATCAGATACGAAAAGATCTTAGGCGAGTAATTCATATTAGGTATTTACGCAAATCTTTTTTAAAAGTTATAGAATATTGAATTACTTTTACCCGAGTCATTCAAGAGATGAAGAGCTCCCTTTACCGCTTTATTAGGTACGTGAAACGTTATTGATGTTGCCGATATATTATTTGGAAAAATCGTTTTGCCATTCAATATAACCTTAGTGGCTTGTGTTGCTCCCGTTACGTTTAATGTAAAATTAGCACCACGTTTAAGCATAACGAAAGAAGATCCTAAAATAAGCGGTGCATCTTTACCATAAACTTTGATGTAAATATCATTTGTTTTTAAATCGTTAACATATAAAAATGCTCTATGTTTTCCTTCAGGAATATTGAGCTTGAATCTATATTTTCCCTCAATAAATATGGGAGTAAAATTATAAATATTGTCTTGTGAATAAATAACCAAAAGTGGTGCTTTTGCGTTTTCCATATTCATACCGTTTACAACAACGGTATCATTCCCTCTGAATACTTCCTTAGTCTTTACCCCATTAATTAAAGAACTCACACTGCTAATTTGGATAAATGGGGTTGAATCCATTGAAATACTTTCAACTTTTACATAGGGAGCAGAATCATAAATGTCTAATATGTAGTCACCATCATTATCTAAGTCTAAAAAATCAGCTAAACCATCATAATCCGAATCTAATGGTAAGCCTTTATCATTCACCTTTTCTTGACTATCTAAAATTGAATCACCATCACTATCAAGGTCAAGAAAGTTGTGAAGGCCGTCTTCGTCTGGGTCGGTGTACTCTTCGAACTTATCACTAATTGCAACGCCATCACTGTCTTCGTCGAGCATATTTAGAATGCCGTCACTATCGAAGTCTATTCCAATAGATGCATCTACATAGTATTCATAAAAATCGGGGATCCCATCTTTATCGGTATCTTGACTATTAGGAAGTATACCTAATGCACTCTCTTTATTATCTGGGATACCATCGATATCTTTATCATAAAAAACATCTACTTGATATTTGAAACTTGGATTTCCGCCTGAACGACTATCAATTACCCCCAAATGAAATAAACCATCTTTAGGGATAATAACAGTTACAAAAAAAGTTTTATTTTCTTTACTAGAGTGAATTAAAGAAGAGTTAATAGCTAAACCACTTTCATCCGAAAAGTAAGCTTTGGGAGCAAAACTTTCAGACTCGTAGGTAACTAATGCGGAAACAAAATCACCTTCTTTGCCTTTAAAACGATATAGATCGCCATTGTCTCCTTTGTTTGAAATAGCTCCCTTTACCCTAAAAGGGATCCCAGAAGACAAAGATGAAGCAACACTGGGGTTATCGTTAGGTTCGCTGTCTTGAACTTCAAAATAATTAGATCGGGGATTATCAAACGGATAAGCATCAAGCTCATCAGGAACCCCATCGCCGTCTTCGTCTTTATTTTGCCACGTGCCTATATGGGTAGTTGGCTGAATAGTTTTTGCGTGTAATGGTGTTATAAAAGCACAGCTTAGGCTTAGTAATGAGATATAAAATAGAGGTATTTTCAAGAATCCATCCTTGTTGATTAGTCCGTTAATATTGTAATTTAATCGTTCAAAAAAATTGTTTTAATAGGCGTATTCGAACTCAAGTGGCTCCAATGTTTGTGTTTCGTAATATCTATCTTCAGACGAAACCATAAGCTTAGCTTTTACACTTATAACCGCTTTATTCCCCTCTAAAAAATTGAGTTTTACATGTTCGTACTCAGAGTCGACTCTATCACCTACCCCACTAATGCCATCATAGTCACACGTTACAATCAAAGTAGGTACAATTCCGCTTTCATCTATGGCTTGTTTGTTTTTAAGTACATCGATAGGAAAGTCCATTTCGCAGACCTCGTCTTCTTCGCCACTTTCTATTTCTAAAAATAATCGCGGTGGTGTTGTATAACCTTCATATAATTCTTTTGGGGCTTCGAATTTTTGTACACCAACAATATTTATAGTGCCATTGCCACACCCTGCTAATAATAAAAGTGATGCGCCAAGTAGACTTATATTCTTCATTTATATTCCCACTAATTTATATTATCTAAATTGAAAATTTAATTAAGTTAAAAACAACTGGTATAAGCGTATTGCCACCACAGTCGCCACAATAAGTAACAGTGTGTTAGTAAACCAAACAGGCACTTTTTTTATTAACGATGTTTTAAAGGTAACCTCTACATCTTTAGTTGACTCAAGCCAAGCTACTAACTCTGGTAACTGAAGTACTGATAACCGGTTAAACTGTTGTTTGGTATTATCATCATATTCAACTTGTAAACCTGTAAAAATATGAAACTTCCCTTGTTCAAAATTACTTTTGGGAAACACTTTTAGAGTTGCCTTAACTGGTTTGATACCACTGACGGGAGTTATGCAGCCACTGGTTTTGTTTACTTCAATGGGCTTGGCTTTTCGTTTACTATCATGAACCCAAAGCGCTAACCTAAAGCCACTTATCAGCACCATATTAATGGGTGCTGACACCAATACTTGTGTTTGCAAGTGAAATGCTTGATGTGTAGGTTGCGGGAAAAAATCAATACCCAGCAACCCAAGTAACACAGACACTATTAAGTTAACCAAATAAAACATGGTCCACTGGCCGCTGGTTTTTTGCGGCCAGTAGCCTGTATTTTTTAAGGTGTAGTTGCCGCCCTCTGCAAAAGGCGGCATATTTTCTACATTATTTGTAATTAGTTTTGATAACGAGTCTTTCATTAGTTAACCAAGTACCACTTGCCATCTTCCTTTATATAATCGAAAACAATTAATGAACTATGTTTATATCTTTTTAGATCATAATAAACTATGAAGTGTGTATTGAGGTTAGGAAAAAAACGTTTTTGCATTCGAGAATCAAACTTTTTGTAACCAGACCTTTTTGTATAGAGCTCAATACTGTCCCATTTATGTTCATGTATATCGCCTCTTTTATGTTCAAACAAACGTTCAACTTTACCTTTTGAGTATTCTTCCATTGCTTTGCCCAACCTTGGGTGGTATTGGGCTAAAAATTCACTACTGTCGTTTACTAGGTAGCTATCGACAATTGCTTTACTCATTGTTTTAAGCTCGTCCGGTACTTCATCAGCAAGTGCTGAGAATGAACATGCTAAAAATATAAAACTACTTAATATTTTGGTTATTCTTCCCATAATAATTTCCTTATTGCTGTTAGGCTGTAAAGCTATAGATTTAATGCCAGCTAATTTAATTGCCATTATTAATTTTTCGCTTATTCAACATCTCTCCACCAGCGATACTCGCTGTATTTAAAAGTTCATGGTATTTCTTATCAATTATTTTATAAGTGTTGGCTTGATTACTAATATAACTTGCTAAATTTAAAACCTCTTTTAACTGCTTTAGTGCGTTATAGAAGTTTAGGCTATCTGCCTTAGAAAGCACTCGTTCTGGCCTGAGTTCAAACCACACACTGGATATTGCAAGGTGTAACGGTGAAAAGTCATTTTCTAACCCTTCTAGATAAATATAATACGGATAATTTTCACCTGATTTATTCTTAACAAAAAAGCCAGAGTAAAAATGGCCACTTGTATTTATATTTGTTGTTCTGTTAGTGAAATTATAATCAACACCAGTAAACGAGCTTATTATAATATCACTCGATATCGCATCAAATTCACTCGCTAAAATGATTTCCTTAGTTGATACAAGTTCAAACTCAATACTATTTGAATAACCGTAACTTGTTTTAACTTTTAGCTCTCCAGAACTAATTGTTTTAGTTACTTCTAAATTTAACTCGTTAAAAGATATTGAATCAGGTGTGTACTCTTTATCACCAATCACTATTAAAGAGTCAGGGTAAAAGTAATCACCTTGAATTGTAAGTGTATTTCCTAAACTTGAATTGATTGCTAAATTACCTGCCAAAGTGGCTTGTTCGGCGATAATAATTGGCGTACCTTTTGGTGACAAACTAATATCAAGAGTGTTACTTTTATAATGTCCATTTGTATAAAAGACAGACTTAGCACCAAATGGTACATTAAATTTTAATTGATTATTTTCAACTGTTTTAGGTAAATTTATAAAGTGGTCATCGAACTGAATAACTAACCAGCCAGAGGATTCTTTACCATTGTATTTTATAATTGCAGATTCATTCTCAATAACTAAATCAGGTATTAAATACTGATTTATATAATTATAATTTAAATTTACTAAATCCATATTTTCGGGACTAAGTAAATCTGCAGTGCCGATTTTTTCTGCTGGGTTTTGATCGTGTGAATCTATGACTAAATCACCGTCATCATCAATATCTCTGTAATCTGGCTCACCGTCAAAATCACTGTCTTTTAATCTACCTTTGGTAGAGAAGATCTCGTCAAGAATGCCATCATTATCTGAATCTAAATCAAAAGGTGACGGCAAACCGTCTGAATCATTATCTTTTATCCCTTCACGTTCATCTAAAATACCATCCCCATCTGAGTCAGTATCTTCCCAATTTGGGATACCGTCCTGATCAATATCGTGGCCAAAAACACGGTCATACTTATAAACATAATACTCTGCCGCATCGTTTGTACCATCATTATCTTTGTCACTAAGATTAAGGTTACTCATACCCAGAGCAACTTCAGTAAAATCAGCTATACCATTAACATTCAAATCCTCGAATACACTAACATCGTAAGTATAAGATTGCTTTACACGATAATGTTCATCGGATAATGATAAGTGATAAGTTCCAGGTTCACGAATTTGATATGAGGCTATAAACCTTAACTGGCCAAACGTCGGTGAAATATCAGTATAAGCCTGTAATGAAGCATTATCTTTACCTAAAATAAACGCTCTTGGGCTAAACTCTGTGTCTTTCGCATGAATAACTACACTTATAACCGTTGGTTTTTCAACTTTAAAACGAAATGTATCTTTATCTTCCTTTTGACTGATCACCCCTTTAGCCAGGAAAGGTAATAAGTTCTTTGCATTATTTGCTCTTATATGCGAGTTATTTGGTTCAACATCTATATAAGTATTCCACTGACCTATTGCAGGAGAAAAAGGGGCAGCATCATAAATATCTGATACACCATCGCTATCTTCATCTTTATTTTGCCACGTGCCTACATGTGGTGACGATTGGATTGCTTTTGCTTTGACCGGGGTGGTATAACTTAGCAAGCTTAAAGCGCTGCTTACGCTCAATAGTGAGAAGTAGATAAGGGGTATTTTCAAGAGTCCATCCTTGCTGGTTAGTCCGTTAAGTAATAATTATTTGCCTAAAATTTATTTTTTTTAGTTAATAAGATCATCGTACCCAATTAATGACAGGCATTCAAATTTACACAGCTGTATACGCACCTATTTATTGATAGATTTTGCAAACCAATCATGTATGGCGATGCTGTATTTTCTTGGTAAGTTGTAACCTAAACAAATCGCGCCAGATTTAGTTAGCAGGTAAGTCCTTCGCGCGACTTTGGCAGCGCCCCACACATCGTCTAGCTTTATAACTTTGTTTTTGACCCCAGTAGCTTTAACTATTAAATCGCCATTGCTTACGCTAAACCGCTTACGGCCAATAACTAATGAACTTAAATACCCCCCAAGCACAATGAGTATTACTGATAAAACTGACTGTAGAGCGGCTGGTAAATATTGAGCTCCTACAAGGTCTGCATGATTAAATAAAAACCAAATAGTAAATAATGTAAACAACCAAATTAGCATTAAGAGCGAGCAAAATTGCGGTGATGTAACGGGTCTGGCAGTTATTATTAACTCACCACCGTTACTTTGTTTAAAGTAACGGTCATTAGGAATATCAGCTGACTCTGTGCTTTTAGTTTTTAATCCATCAATACTTAATTTATGCCTACGATTACCAGCAACCAACGCCAAATCAGTATCAAAATGCGCCTCTAAAAAAGCAACTGATTTTAAAATATCTGAAAGTGTCGAAATGTTCATTTTGAGCTCTGGATAACTAAAAAACTTCATTGAAAAATGCTCTAGTACCGGTTTTTCTGGATCAAAGAATTTTTCAAACTCACCGGTTGTAAAGCCACTTACTTCAACAAGGGATAACTGTGAATTAATAATATGCTTTTTTTTAGTAACAAAGCCAAGCCAAGAGCGTGTACTGACAATATCTTTATTTTTAGCGCTTAGTATTACTTTATTGACTTTTAATACCGGCGTGCACAGCACCAAACCCAATAGAATTATAATACTGGACCAAACTAACTCACCTGTTTCATATATACCTATAACACTAATATAAATTAGCCATGCGCCTAAGCACATCAAAAAAAGGTGAAATATAACACCAGAGACACCGCCATTATCTGTAAATATTAGCTGCTCTTTGCTTTGTTTTTGTAATTTATAACTCATTAATACACCAATACGACAAATGACTTTTCATGATAAATAAGAAAGGCTTAGCCTTCCTTATTGAGTTTAAGGTTTTTGACCTAAATACCAACGGCTAATCAAACTAAGTTAAAGTAACAATTAACGCTTATTAAGCTAAGTATGTTTGCATAATTATTATGCTTGTAAGTACTGTTAAAAACAGCGCTACAAACATAATTGCAATAGCCTTTATAAGAGGTGGGAACACATAAGATACTTCAACAGCTGTTCTTTTGACCATTACTTCTATTATTTCAGGCAGCATAAAAAGGTTTATTCGATTAATTGTCAGCGTGTCTTTATTAGTAAATAAAAATGTAGCATGAGTAAAAAATGGGAGTTTAATATTTTCATGGCGTCTAACCGTTCCGCGAATACGCTTAACTATAGTATAATCAAACTTGCCCGCGGTTATTTCTTCAATATCACGATAGTAAAATTTTTTATTTACACTGCCAGCACCTTTTAATTCAAAATAGTCATGATAGAGGGTAATTGATTGTTTGTTGCCGCGTTTAAAAAACAGAAACGCGATTAAAACAGCAAAGTAAAAGCCGGTAAAATAAAGTACAACATATTCAGGCCTAATATAAGTATCAAACACCCTACCTTCACTTATAAAAAAACAGGTTAATAAAAACCCAACAATGTAAGCTACTACACTGTGTAGGTAGAGTTGCTTTTTAGTGAAGTTTTTTAATAAAGGGTACGTTGTTAAATCGGCCTTACTATCTTTCTCAAGGCGTTCATCCGCGCTATATGAGTTAGTAAATCGCCTAAATTTATTACACAAAAAGTCCATAAAGCCTCTTTTATAAAATCAGAAATCCCTTGTGATAGGGTTAGATAAAAAATAACAAAATCATCAAGCAAAAAATGATTAACAATAAAAAATACAGTGGGAATTTTGTAATTAATGAAGTTTTGAAATCAATATTTACACCATGCTGTTCATTTAACCAATCTACAAATTCAGGAAGCTGTAATATCGATAAGCGGTTAAAGTATTGTTTTTGATTGTTCTGGTATTCAACTACCGCACCGGTAATAATTTTAAACTCAGTACTTTTAGTCGGAAATGCTTTTACCGTTACTTTAACCGGCTTAGTTGATTCAATGGGTTCTACACAGCCTGTGTGTTTATCTACGGTTAAATCTTTGGCACATTTAATACTGTTATTAACCCATATAACAAAGCGGATTGTGTTTATGAGTAATAAATTTAAAACGATTGCTTGAATAACTTGTGGGGATGAATAAGTGGGATACTTGTTTGGCACAAAGTCTATGCCAAATAGGCCAAAGCCAATAGCAACAAGTGTATTTATTACAAAAAACATCAGCCACTGTTTAGTCGTTTTTTGTGGCCATCGCCCCGTGTTTTTTAATTTATAATTATCATTATGCGCAAAAACAGGCATGTTTTTTACATTGTTATAAATAGAGTGCGAGAGTGAGTCTTTCACGTTTTAAAGGTTCCTTCTTCTAGCGTATTGCGCTGCAATAAAAACTATTTAGTTAATCAATTTACAATGAGTATTCAAACTCTACAGGGCCAACAGTTCTTGCTTCATAACTTACTCCATGATCCGCCACTAATTCACCATGAAAATTAAGCGTGGCTTTATTTCCAACAATAAATTTAAGTGTTTAAATTAAGTACTTTATTAAGCTCCAGCATGTTGTATTTTTTAGTGTTATTTTTCTAGAAGAACAAAAATTGCACAATTAAATTGTTCTTGTACATTAAGCTATGTGCTTAATATAAGAAACTGATTAAAGACTAGTTTTATACCACTGATTAGTTTCTTTATCTAAGCCATAGTCACAGAGAAAATGTGAACTGCCAGTTTCTATATTTAAAAAGCCAATTTTAACCTGTACTTTTTTTTCTATATTAAACAAAAAGTTATTTTCTTTTTCATTTATAATTATGAATTCTTCAGGTTCATAACCTGCTGTTTTAATAGACTCATTATACTTTGCTGCTTTTTTTAAAAACATTTTATTTAAGTACTTTTTAGCATTTCCTTTTGCCTCAGCATTTGGATGAAAGTCTTTTATGTATGAGTCAAAATCCTTGTTCACAATTTTTATAGCATTGTCATAACACTTTTAAACAAAAAATTCTTTATCGGGTACCGCACTAGCAGAGTAAGAAAAAAATAAAAAAAATGGTAAAAATTTATAGAGTTTCATAATTATCCTTAACTAAGTTTTGGTTTTTACTGTTTGAAAATAAATAACTTATTGATGCTGCTTATCAGTTTGATATTGAGTCTTTTGAACTCGCTATTGCTTTATTTAAAAGTGAGCGGTACTTGGCTGAATTATCATCAATATAACGAGGGTTACTTAAATTTGCTTCAATAAAGTTGGCAAATATTTTAACGTCTTCGTTTGAACTGATTGTTTTAAAGGCCTCCTTCCACCTTCCCTGTTCTATGTTATTACCTAAAGCACCACCATACCAAACTGTAGAAGCAGCTATATGAATTGGCGTAATCACAATACTTTTTTCTGCTTGAAAAACAACTGTATTAATAAATTCATGAGGGTGACCATTTTCATCAATATAAAGAGCCATAACAACATCACTAACACCACCAAAAATATAGTTAACGTTTAAATCATCGCCAACATACTCTTCTTGGTTGGTCGGTGTTTTTAAAGAAGTAACTAATAATGGTGCTAATACCTTATTGGGTATGTTCAATTGGCTGTAATCTAAAAGTACTTCATCACCAATTTTAACTGTGACTGTATTACTTGTACCATAAGTTGTTTTGGCTGTTAATTTAGCTTGAGATCTGACGCCGTCAGGAACAACAAAGGTCAATTTTTCGTTATTTATAATTGAAGGCTTAGTTTTTATATTATCAATAAAAACAAGCGTATCATTAGAAAAATGTTGACCCGATAGGCTTACGGTGTCACCCACCGAATAGTAATCAAGTTCTGGTTTTAATATTAATGGAAGGTTACGGTTTGATTTAATCACATTAATTGAGTTGGAACGTTTTCCCTTAGCAAAAAAATACATAGCTTGGGTATGCTCAGGCAGCACAAAGGGAACATCTAGCAATGATGATACTTTTTTATTGATAGGTGATAAATTATTAGTTCGTTTAAATACGAGTATGCCCTCGGTTTCAAGTCCTCTACCCTTTACTTTGTGCGTCCCATTCTCTACAAAAAGCCCATTATACGAATCGCCCTTAAAAATATAATCTACAGTACTTATATCTTTATAATCAGCTTCGCCAGGGAAAGTTGAGTCGACTATTTTTAATGGTTCAGCGTCATTTTCATCAAGTAACCCGTCGTTATCGTCATCAACATCGGCGTAATTTGGTACTCTGTCACCGTCAGTATCTGCGGGAAAAGAAGTAAGAGTATCATTAACTTCATTTTTATCGACATTGCCATTGCCATCTGAGTCAAGATCTACAAAGTTACCCAAACCATCTTGATCTTGATCTGAAATGCCTTCTATTTTATCTGGTATTCCGTCTGCATCACTATCGTCATCCAACCAATTAGGAAGACCATCCAAGTCAACATCGTGTGAATATGTATTACCATCTAAATAAACATAAAATTCTGTACCGTCAAATATTCTATCTCTATCTGAGTCTATATCGTCAACAATTAGGCCAAAAGCAGACTCTACACCATCATCTATGTAATCTATATCTACATCAAAAAAGAGTTTTGCTTTATATGTAAAATCAGTATTCCCTCGCGCATCAACATCAGTAATAGCTAAGTAATAAGTATCTGCAGCAGGAAGCGTAAAATTAGCAGCGGCTCCAATATTTCCAATAGCAGTAAAGTTTGATTTTATTTTTTCTACCGACGAACCATCTGAATTGAGGATAAATATGTTTGGTCTGAAAATTGTGTTTGTAGTATTAAGTACAACAGACACACGTTCTGCTTTATTTGTTGTAAATTTAAATAAATCTAAATCAGCTGTATGCTGCACTACACCTGAAACAAAGTATGGGATCTCTGAAGTCAGGTTCTCTGCTTTGGCTAAATTGTCGTTTAACTCCGTTTCTTGATAATACTTCGCTTTAACTAAGTTTGCATCAAACGGATAATCGTCCTGCTGATCAGGCACACCGTCAGCGTCTTCGTCTTTATTTTGCCACGTGCCTACAGGTGGTGGCGATTGAATTGTTTTTGCTTGAGCGGGAATTGCATAATTTAGCAAACTAAAAGCGCTGCTTACGCTCAATAGTGAAAAATAAATGAGGGGTATTTTCAAGAATCCATCCTTGTTTTGTATTCCATAATTCAGCCAACAAACTTAAACTATTTAAAGACTTAATACAAACTACAATGGCAAAATAATATGAGAAACAAAAAAGCATCACTTAAGTGATGCTTTTTTATAGATGAGTAGCACACTATCTAAATAGTACATCTTCTCGGTTAAACCATTTAACGCAAAATGCTAGTAACGCACCTGCAATAAGAGCTGTTGCTAAAAATATGAGCCCTACAAACGTGTAATCTACAGTGCCTTTAATTATGTCTTTAATGGCTAATGCAACGTTGGTTACCGGAATAAACGCGGTTTTAGCAGTCAATTCCATATTTGGCATTATTGAAATAATAATAGGGAAAAACACCCCCATACTTAAAGGAGCCATGTAGTTTTGTGCTTCTTTAAACGTACGCGCATAAATAGATATAGCTAACGCTAAAGAAGAAAATATGGCAGCCAATGGCAGTAATAATACAAAAATCATCAGCAAATCGGTAACCGCCAAAGTACTAAATGCCGTTTTAATAAAATCTAAGTCTGCGAACGCCAGTGCAACAGCAACCCAACACCCCATACTCACAACCGTAATAGTGGTTGATGCAATAGAGGTGGTCAGTAATGTTATAAATTTACCTAATACCAGCTCTGTGCGTGTTATGGGTGTAAGTAAGAGTGTTTCTAGTGTGCCGCGCTCTTTTTCACCGGCCCCTAAGTCAATTGCAGGATATGTAGCGCCCATTAACACCAATGGAATAAGTAAATATGGTAAAAAGCCACCTATTTTTTCACCTAAGTTTTCACGTTTATCGGCCGTATCTACTTTAACAACTTCAATAGGGGTAAGGATAGCTTTGTGCGTAGACTCTTCTATCCCAAAGATTTTTAATTTTTTGGCTTGCAATACGTCGCTGTATTCTTGAGCTAGTTCTTTGACCCGATCAAATAAAAAATTTATTGATTTTGCGTCGTTAAATACCACTTCCCATTTGCTTTGTTCACCACTGTCGAGTGTATCTTCTGCGTTACTTGGCAAATAAATACCCATATCTATATCGCCGGCAGTAACACCTGCTTTGAGCTCTTCTATTGTATTAAAGGTTTTACTGCCCTTATAAAGTTCAAAGCTTTTGTGGTAAAACACTTTGTTGGTAAATTCTGGTGCGTATTCACCATTAATAATTACGTAAGTATTAACTTTTTGGTCAGCTTCAAGTGCCGCTTGCGAACTAATAAAAGCCATAACGGCAAAAATTATTGGGAAAATAAGTACTGGCAGCGCCACAACAAACATAAGCGTTTTTTTGTCGCGAAGGAGCTCTTTTAATTCCTTTTTATATACTTCAAACATTATGCTTCTCCGTTAATATGTTCATAAACGCTTGGTTTAACTCTTCACTGTTTCCGGCTTGTTTAAACTCTTCAACTGTGCCATCAAAGCAGCTTATGCCTTCGTTAATTACCGCTACACGGTCACATAACAATGCGACTTCATCTAAATGATGGGTAGAAAAAATAACCGGTGTGCCTTGTGCTTTTAAACCTTTGATAAATTCGATCACTGTTTGTGTGGTCATGATATCAAGGCCTGTTGTAGGCTCATCGAGCACAACTACTTTTGGGCGATGTACAACTGCACGGGCTATATTTGCTTTTTGCTTCATACCAGTTGATAAATTTTCAGCGCGTTTATCTATAAATTTATGCATATCGAGTAATGTAAAAAGCTCATCACAACGTGATGCTATATCGCTTTTTTTCATCCCGTGAAGTTTTGCAAAGTACTCTATGTTTTCTTTAACGGTCAGACGACCATACAAGCCAGTAGAGCCTGATAAAAACCCAATAGACTTTCGCCCTAAAAGAGGTTTTTTAACAATATCGTTGCCATCAATTGTAATAGAGCCTTCATCAGGCTTTAAGGCTGTTGAGATCATTCTTAAGGTGGTTGTTTTACCTGCGCCATTTGGGCCTAACAACCCTAATACTTCGCCTTCAGCGCAGCGAAAACTGACATCTCGTACTGAATGAAAGTAGTCTTTATCTTCACGCGGGTCGATATCGTCTACTTTATTTTTTTTATGGTCTTTCGTCAGCTTAAAACGTTTTTTAAGCCCGGCAACTTCTATCATGCGCATGTCCTTCGTTTGGGTCTAAAGTAATCCGTATTATTGTAAAATGTGTCGTTTTTATTATCTTC
The DNA here is from genome assembly GCF_046535955.1 of Pseudoalteromonas sp. SIMBA_162. Lineage (NCBI taxonomy): Bacteria > Pseudomonadati > Pseudomonadota > Gammaproteobacteria > Alteromonadales > Pseudoalteromonadaceae > Pseudoalteromonas > Pseudoalteromonas sp. SIMBA_162. Next base: position 123,961 of record NZ_JAWJBQ010000007.1, read on the forward strand.
ATGCCAGCCAGGCACACCTAATAATGGTAAAGGCGAAAGGTGTGAGTTATCGGCTAAGCAATGTTCTATTTTAATCTTCTCATAAAGTACTTGATCAAGGTACTGGTATTGCATTGCTAAATCTTTACAAAATATTTCGTCGGGCACATTTATGAATAATGCTTTTCCTGTTAGCCCTATATAGGGGCGAGTCAACATTTCGTAATTGGCATGACCAAACATAAAAGCCTGAATTGACTCTCCCCACTCATGGCGGTGCTCTGCAAATGCTTTGTGCCATTGATGATCACGCAGCCAGGTTTGCCATTTACTGTCACTAATGGCAAGTACAACACCACATTCATCAAATAGTGTGAGTGCGTTTCTGTGTTTGGTGCGCTTAGTTAAACCATATTCGGCAATGTCCTGAACATGCCGATGATTTATAAGTGATTTTGTTTTAGGAAATAAGCACCAAATAAAACCACCGAATAGATCGTGCCAATTTTCTGTCCGTGTGGGTACTTCACCCGTTTCAAAAATTACTTGTTCGTAATAGCGCTCAGCAAAGTCTATTTGTGCATCGTCAACAAACTGTATCGGTAAATTATTCTCGTTCGTTGCATTTAAATAAGGAGTAAACCATTTTGGTGAAGGCCATTGAGTTTGCTCATTAAGTTTAAACAAGCTGTTTAGATGATTAAATGCACCCGTTTTTAGGCAATTGGGTTGCCATTGTTCAGGAGGAGTAAAACGCTTCATTATTATAAATTTCTAACTTGTATAGGCCTTTAATTTTGTAACAGTTTACCGCAAAAGCTAGCCCTACTTAATAGAAGTTAATATACTTATTTAATCTTAAAACAATAATCGAGTTAATATGAAACGCAATTTATCTCTCACACTTCTTGCCAGCGCTGTTTTAGCTGGCTGTGCAGCAACAAGCATTACTCCTTCAGATGTAACTAATGGCTATAACAGTATTAAAGCCGATGAGTTAGCAAAACACATAAAAGTATTGGCATCTGACGAATTTGGTGGCCGAGCGCCTTCGTCACCTGGCGAAAAACTAACATTAGATTATTTAACAACTCAATTTCAAGCATTGGGTTTTGAGCCTGGCAATGGCGATAGCTTTTTACAAGAAGTCCCCCTTGTATCACTAGAAGCTGATTCAAACATGGTTTTATCAATTGGTGGCAAAGATTACCAATACAAAAAAGACATGGTTATGGGCAGTAGCCGCATTAGTGAAAAAGAAGGCATTGAAAATTCTGAGCTTGTATTTGTAGGCTATGGCGTTAATGCACCAGAGTATAACTGGAACGACTACGAAGGAATTGACGTGAAAGGTAAAACCGTGGTCATGTTTGTGAACGATCCTGGTTTTGCAACTAAAGATCCTGCTTTATTTACTGGCGACGCAATGACTTATTACGGTCGTTGGACCTACAAATATGAAGAGGCAAGTCGCCAAGGTGCTGCAGGCGCTATTATTATTCACGAAACAGCGCCCGCTTCGTATCCTTGGTCGGTTGTTGAAAATTCGTGGAGTGGTGAGCAATTTGGTTTTCAAAAAGAAAACAACAATATGGACCGTGTTGCTGTAGAAGGCTGGGTTACTAGTGATGTGGCTAAAGAGCTTTTCAGTAAAGCTGGTTTAGATTTCGATACCGTTAAAGAAAATGCCGCAAAAGGTGCTTATCATGTTGATATGGGTGATTTGACCGCCTCTGTTAATGTGACTAATACAATTAAAACGTCAGTGTCTTACAACTTTATTGCGACCTTACCGGGCAGCGAATCGCCAGACGAACATGTAGTGTATTCAGCGCATTGGGATCACTTAGGCACAGATACAAGCCGCAAAGGTGACCAAATTTATAACGGTGCTCACGATAACGCAACGGGTACTGCAGGCTTAATAGAAGTTGCAGAAGCATTTACTAAATTGCCAAAGCACCCTAGCCGCTCAATGACATTTTTAGCAGTAACCGCTGAAGAGCAAGGGTTACTTGGCTCTAAGTATTACGCCGCAAACCCTGTTATTGCAGCTAACAAGACGGTTGCTAATATCAATATGGATAGCTTAAATTTATTAGGCAAAGTAAAAGATATGAGTGTGGTAGGCATTGGTAAATCTCAAATGGATGAGTTTTTAGCTAATGCAGCAAAAGATCAAGGTAGAACTTTATCAGGCGATCCTAAACCATCGTCGGGTGGTTATTACCGTTCTGATCATTTTGCGTTTGCCAATATGGGCATACCTGCAATGTACGCTGGTGGTGGTACTCAAGCAGCGGATGAAGAAACAGCCAATTATCGCAAGCGAATGAGCTTAGTATTACGCGGTTGTTACCACCAGCCTTGTGACCGTTACCGCGATGAGTGGGATTTATCGGGCGCAGTTCAAGACTTACAATTATTTTATAAAGTAGGTTTTGATATTTCTGAGCAAGAGCAATGGCCTACTTGGAATTCAAATTCAGAATTTCAACGCAAATAGCCTAGTTTTTAATATCGAAAAACTCAATGTGAGTAATCGATTTAAATACAATTAAATGATATTGATTATCATTTACTAAAATTATACAGTGTTACCCTGTTTATTAATTTGGTAACACTGTATGAACTCAATTACACAAATAGGACTAATTACGCCCGCTTCAAAACGCTTTGTTAGCCAAAATAAACGCTTATTACTCCCTCTTTTTTTGTTGGTATGCTTTGCTGTGCCATCACTTCGTGATATTGCAATTACCGCACTAAGCGACGCTTTTTTTCAAGTCAGTGTATTTGTTGCTGCTACGTTACTGATTTATTACTACGCTATTGAGCGTTTACCTCAGTTGGAGCTTAGTTATCTAAGTGCCAAGTCACCGGCTTTAGAGGTCTTTTTTGCGGCTTTACTAGGTGCCTTACCCGGCTGCGGGGGCGCTATAATAGTGGTTACACAATTTACCAAAGGCCAAGCAAGCTTTGGTGCTATTGTTGCCGTACTAACAGCAACAATGGGCGATGCTGCATTTTTACTTTTAGCTACACGCCCTACTGAGGGCGCTGTAATAATGGCTATAGGATTAGTTGTTGGAACTATATGTGGTGCTTTTGTAAATACAGTTCATAAACACGACTTTTTACGCCCTTCATTAAAAGAACAAACCCGCCAAGTTAAAATATTGCCTACCCGCATTATTAGAGTCAGTAAACCTGTTTGGATGTTGGCGATTTTTCCAAGTTTAATCATCGCGTTTTTAATCGCATTTAACGTGGACTTTAACCAATTTGGAAGGCACACAAGCACTGGAATACATTTATTTGGTGCGGGCATGGCTCTATTTATCGTAACGGTATGGGCTTACTCGTCTAAAGGCGAAACATATAAACAAATTACCAGTGAAGAGGATGAATGCAATCCACCCTCTAAAGTAATTAAAGTGCTCCAAGACACACACTTTGTGACTGCATGGGTAGTGGCGTCGTTTATGTTATTTGAAATACTCGTGAATGTAGCCGGACTTGATTTAAAAACATGGTTTGCCCACTACGCTTATTTAGCACCGCTGATTGCTGTGATCATTGGTTTTTTACCCGGTTGTGGACCGCAAATAATAGTCACCACGCTTTATATACAGGGGATTATTCCATTTAGCGCTTTAACAGCCAATGCAATTTCAAACGACGGAGATGCGTTATTCCCTGCAATTGCGTTAGCCCCCAAAGCCGCAATAATAGCTACTTTATATACCGCACTTCCTGCTCTGGGGGTTGGCTATGGGTTGTATTTTATTTCGTATTAAATTTTAGGCATAAAAAAGCTCAGCGAACACTGAGCTTTTTAGGTTAAAACTTTACTTTATACAGCAGCAGGCTCTGCTGCTAACTCTTTTGGATTAGGGCCATAATCGTTCTCGCCCTCGTGTGAATCTTGTGCAAGGAACACAATTAAAACAATCCAACCAATAATTGGCACTAACCCCAGAAGCTGCCACCAGCCTGAGCGGCCTGTATCGTGTAAACGGCGTGCGCCGGCGCTTAAACTAGGTATTAATAGCGCTAAGCTATATATTGTGCTTACAAACATCGTGTTTGTAATACCATCTACAAGACCTGTTAAAAACGAAAAAATACAGTTAATTAGCACAAACATCCAATAAGCTTTGCGGCGATTACGTCCTGAAAAATCTGCGTAGCTACGCAGTGCGTTCATATAATGTTCCATAATATTTCCTTAGTGTTATTTTTTATATTCCCTAACGGGGTCTTTAAATTACTTATTAGTAACATTTGTATCTTAATTAAAAACGGTTTGCTTTAAAACAAAAAACCAGCAAATTGCTGGTTTTTTATAAGTTTAATTTTTAGCTCATTGCCATCATCATTGCCGATGGGTTTTCTAAGTACGATTTCCATAAGTTATTAAAGCGAGCAATTGTTCCGCCATCAATAACACGGTGGTCACCAGACCAACTAACTTGCATAATGGCCTTACTTACAACATGCCCGTTTTTATCAAAGCGCGGTAACTGCTGCAACTTACCTAGCGCTACAATAGCAACTTCAGGTTTATTAATAATTGGTGTGGCAATTGTGCCGCCAATTGCACCTATGTTTGAAATGCTAATTGTACCGCCTTTTAAGTCTTCAGGTGGTACTCGCCCTTCGCGAGCTGACTCAGTAAGCCGGGTAAGTTCATTAGCCACATCAACAATATTTTTACTTTGGCACGACTTAATATTAGGCACCAATAAGCCAATTTTAGAATCGACTGCTATACCAATATTATGATCGTCAAAATAAGTAAGCTCAGAGCAATCTTCATTTACTTTAGAATTAAGAACCGGGAATTCTTTCATCGCAAGCGACAGTGCTTTAACAAAGAAAGGCATCATAGTGAGCTTAACGCCTTGTGCTTTGTATTGCTCTTTCATTGAAGCTCTTAGGGCAATGAGGTCTGTTAAATCTATTTCATCACAAAATGTAAAATGTGGAATGGTTGAAACAGAAGCAACCATTTGTTTTGCCATCGCCGCTTTTATGCCTTTAATTGGCTCTACACGCACGCCAGAGCTCTGCGTTTTACTTTGTGTGTTGGCTACATTGCTATTAAGCGGTGATGTATCAATACTGTTAGGTACTTCACCTTTAATAAACTCTTCTATATCTTGCTTATAGATACGTCCATTTTTACCACTACCTGGCACTTGTGTTAAATCAACATCAAGCTCGCGTGCTTTTCGTCTAACAGCCGGTGATGCAACGGCTTTTGTGTTAACCACTTTTACTGTTTGGTTAACTTTTACTGGTGCTGCCTGCTCTGCTGCATTGGTCTGTGCTTTTACTACGGCTTGGTTTACATCTATGTTTTGCTTAGGTGCACTTCCAGCAATAGTCATTTGAAACAGTGGGCTATGTACTTTAGCTATTTCGCCTTTCTGATAATACAGCTTTTGTACGGTACCGGTGTACTTTGCCGGTATTTGCACAAGGGCTTTATCAGTCATTACATCACAAACAGCTTGATCTTCTTCAATTTCATCGCCTTCGGCTACTAACCAGTCGACTATTTCGCATTCAACAATCCCTTCGCCAATATCTGGTAAAATAAAATCTTCTAATTGTTCACCTGTATTGTTGTTTTGGGGTGCACTGTTATGCTCTTGCGTTTCAACGTCAGCCGCTTCGCCTGCTACATCCATTGCAAACAAGGGTGCATGCACTTTAGCTATTTCGCCTTTTTGATGGTAGAGCTTTGTAATTACTCCATCGTGCACAGCAGGTATTTGTACTAGGGCTTTGTCGGTCATCACATCACAGATGGGTTGATCTTCACAAACGCTATCACCTTCTTTTACTAGCCATTCAACCACTTCGCACTCAACAATGCCTTCACCAATATCGGGTAATATAAAATCTTTAGCCATGGGAACCCCTAAAAATCCATTGATTGTTTAATTGCAGCTAATACTTTGAGCGCATCAGGCACGTACTCTTTCTCAAGCGCCAGTGGGTAAGGTGTATCTAAACCACACACACGTAAAATAGGTGACTCTAAATGGAGGAAACACGCTTGTTGAATTGAGGCAGCAATTTCTGCACCAAATCCATTTGTAATAGGTGCTTCATGGCTTATCACTAAACGGCCAGTTTTAGTGACTGATTTAGCAATTGTGTCTATATCCCACGGCAAAATACTACGTAAATCTATAACCTCACAATGTATGCCTTGCTCGCTTGCTTGTTTTGCAGCATCTTCAATAATTTCCATTTGAGCGCCCCAGGCAAGTACTGTAATGTCACTGCCTTCTTGCACGACTTCAGCTTTACCTAACTCTATTGAGTAATCTTCTTCAGGTACTTCACCCGTCGATGCGCGGTACAAACGTTTGGGCTCAAAAAATATAACAGGATTGTCATCTTTAATACTTGCACGCAGTAAGCCTTTAGCTTGATATGGATTACGTGGCACCACTATTTTTAAACCTGGCGTATGTGCAAAGTAAGCTTCTGGTGATTGCGAATGATATAAACCACCAGCAATACCACCACCATATGGTGTACGTACAGTTAGGTTACCTACATTAAACTCATTACCACTACGGTATCTGAATTTTGCTGATTCATTTACTATTTGGTCAAAGGCCGGGAATATATAATCTGCAAATTGAATTTCAGCTAACGCGGGTGCACCAAATGCCGCTAAACCATTTGCAAAACCTAAAATACCTTGCTCAGTTAAAGGCGTATTAAATACACGGTGTTTTCCGTATTTTTCTTGTAAACCTGAGGTCGCTCTAAATACACCACCAAAATACCCAACATCTTCGCCAAATATACACGCTTGCGGGTGTTCATTCATGGTTATATCTAGAGCAGAATTAATTGCATGTAGCATGTTCATTTTAGCCATTACTTAATTCTCCCTGCAGTAACTGGGTAAGCATCTGGGTGCTTTTGTATATGTTCTTTTAGTTCATTGTATTGACGAACAAGTGAAGGGATTGGCGTATCGTAAACATCTGATACTAATTCTTCTAAAGCAGGCTTTTGCACTACTTCTGCACGCTTTAATGCCGCTAATATATCTTCACGTATAGACTCTTTTGCTTTTAAATCGTCTTCTTCGTTGAGCCATTGCTGTTTTACTAGCCACTTTTTAAATTTTTCTATTGGGCATGTTTTGTAATTAGCCTCTTCGTCTTTTGAACGGTAACCACTTGGGTCATCAGACGTAGAGTGAGCGCCTAAGCGGTAAGCTATTGATTCAATTAAAACAGGTTCGCCTTGTGTTGAGGCAATTTCACGTGCTTTTTGCGTTGCCGCAAACACAGCAAGTGCGTCTGTGCCATCGACCCTAATTGTTTTAATGCCATAACCCACACCACGTGAAGCAATACCATCACCTTTAAATTGCTCATCTGCCGGGGTCGAAATCGCATAGCCGTTGTTACGTGCAAAAAATATCACGGGTGCTTTATGCACTGCAGCCATGTTTAATCCTGCATGAAAGTCACCTTCAGATGCAGCGCCTTCGCCAAAGTAACAAATAGTAACGTTATCAATAATGCTTGCAAGCTCGCCTGTTTTCGCATCTATATGCTTTACTTTTTGTCCATATGCATACCCTGTAGCTTGTGGTATTTGTGTGCCAAGAGGAGAAGAAATAGTCATATAGTTTAATTCGTTCGAACCATAATGAATTGGCATTTGACGACCTTTGCCTAAATCTAATTCATTTGAAAACATTTGGTTCATAAATTGGTCTAGCGTAAAACCACGGTAATGCAGTGCAGCTTGCTCACGATATTGCGCCATTATCATGTCTTCTTGGTCAAGCGCAGCAGCGGATGCCGTAACGGCAGCTTCTTCACCTAAACATTGCATGTAAAAGCTTACTCGGCCTTGGCGCTGAGCACCTTGCATACGTTCATCTAATAAACGTATAAAACGCATAGTCTCATAAAGTTTAATTGCGGTATGTTTTGAAATAGCGGGTGCTGTCGCACTTGGGTGAATGTCGCCATCCTCAGTTAAAATACTAAGGGTTGGAATATTAAGCGCATTGCCGTCAATAAATTCTAAAGCATGGTTAATATTCAGCGATACGTTATTTGGATTACTCATAACCTACCTTCTGTTGTTGTCAGTAACATAGTGCCCCTTTTACATTATTATTATGGGTGATCATTGCTGAATAAACTTTGCAATATCTGCACTATATTTAATTAAAGCTGCCAACACTTTACGTTAACGTAAAGTGTTATTCAACAAATCTGTGACGAAACAAAAGTAAATATTGGTTAAATAAGTGGCAAGTTAACAATACAGCTACTTAAATTATTAGTAATCAGTTAGTTAACTTGCAGTGCAAAGAGGTCTAATGAGTTGAATTATACAAAGTTACTGTCTATTGCCATTGGAACAACGGTGAGTAATGCACGTTGCCCTAAGGCTACTTTTGCATTTGGGAATATGATTGCTTCTCCTTCAACGTCCGCATAATAAGGAGTATTACCATCGGTTGCGAGCAGTTCTCCTTTTGCAAAGCCAGTAAAGTTCTCTGCATCATCAGAAAATGGAAAACTAAAATCCTCTTGAGTACGATTAATTGTACGGTGAACAGCGAACAGCTCAAAGTCGCTTGCATTAAATTGTGGGTATTCAACTTCTTTTTGACTAATTAATGCAGTTAACGTTTGTTTTGTTTTTTCAAAACGTGTCATATCGTTTTGGCCAAATGGTTTTACTTGCCCAAGCTCAACTGTAAACGAATCTGCACCATGAACAAAGGATGAGTAATAACTAAATGTTGTCGCTGGCGACTTCATCATTAATACAGTATTTACACCACAACTTAGTAAAAACTGTAGCTGTGATTTTTTCCATGGTTTACCGTGCAAAAATGGATACACGGCAAATTTTTCATTTTTTGAACCACGAATGGCCGTGTGCAAATCGTAATGACTGCGCTCACTGCCCTTTTCGCCTCTGGCAAAAAAGTCAGTGACGTAGCGTTCAAGTTTTGCCGCTCGAACGCGCTCGTCATTCATTTCAACACCATCAATAGTGTGGTGTCCATTAAATAAACGATTAAGATTTTCTTCTACAAAGCGCAAACCAATATTAATTGATTTAGGGTTACCGTATATAAAAAGGACTCGCTGATTAAGCTCAAGGCTTTGCGAAATAATTTGCTTTATTAGCTCATCACAAATTTCTATAGGCGCTGTTTCGTTGCCATGTACGGCACTTGATAACACAATATCTTTTGAGGTAGTAACCGCTGGCTGAAACTCAATAACCCCAGTATCGTGTACATTAACTTGGGTTCCATTGTTGAGCGTAAACTGGCTCGATGCTAAGTGCCATTCATTATCTCGGCTAATGTTTAGAAAATCACCGGTTGATTGCAATAAATTTAAATAATCGGGTGTGGCTGACATAATAAAAGCCCTTTATAGTGTGAGAGATACAAAAAAACGGCTGAATAATTCAGCCGTTTTTAAATAGTTTAAGCAGGTTTAGCTAATAACTGAATCAACTAATTGTTTAGCTTCTTTTTCTAAAAGAGCTAAATGTGCTTCGCCTTTAAATGATTCTAAGTATATTTTATAAATATCTTCAGTACCTGATGGGCGAGCAGCAAACCAGCCATTTTCTGTAACAACTTTTAAGCCGCCAATCGCTGCATTGTTACCAGGAGCATGAGTTAATTTTTGTAAAATCGGCTCTCCAGCTAACGTTTCGGCTTTTACGTCGTCAGCACTTAAAGCTTTTAAACGCGATTTTTGTGCACTACTTGCTGGCGCATCTAGACGCTTATAAAGTGGCGATCCAAATTCTTGTTCTAGCTCTTTATAAAGCGCTGATGGTGTTTTGCCCGTTACTGCTAGTATTTCAGCTGCAAGTAAACCCATAATAAAGCCGTCTTTGTCAGTACACCATACGCTGCCATCAAAACGTAAAAACGCAGCACCTGCACTTTCTTCACCACCAAAAGCAAGATTACCTTTGTTTAGGCCTTCAACAAACCATTTAAAGCCTACCGGTACTTCTTTTACCTTTCGCTCATTACGCGCAACAACACGATCAATCATCGAACTCGAAACAAGCGTTTTACCAATCTCTACGCTGCTATTCCACTCGCGGTGGTTTAATAGGTAATCAATAGCAACAGCTAAAAAATGATTCGGATTCATTAGGCCATCAGGTGTAACAATGCCGTGACGGTCGTAATCAGGGTCGTTACCAATCGCTATATCAAAATCGTCTTTTAATTTAATTAAATTAGCCATCGAGTAAGGCGATGAACAATCCATACGTATCTTGCCATCTTTATCAAGTGGCATAAATGCAAAACGCGGATCAACGCTGTCGTTTACTACGGTTAGATCTAAATTATATTTTTGCGCAATGACTGGCCAAAAATTTATACCTGAACCACCTAATGGATCAATGCCTATTTTAACGCCCGCATCACTAATGGCTTTTAAGTTAACGATATTCTCTAAATCGTTAATATATGGAGTCATTAAATCTTCGTAGCGGATAAACCCTGAGCGAGAAGCTTTAGCGAATGGGAAAAGCTCAACCTCTACTAAATCTTCAAGTAATAACTTGTTAGCCCTGTCTTCAATCCAGTTAGTTACGTCTGTATCAGCAGGCCCGCCGTTAGGTGGGTTATATTTAAAGCCGCCATCTTCAGGAGGGTTATGTGAAGGCGTAACAACAATGCCATCTGCAAGCTCATTAGGATTGCGTTTATTGTGACAAACAATTGCATGGCTAATAACAGGAGTTGGAGTAAAGTCGCCATCTTGCTGAGTAATTACTTGTACTTCGTTAGCGACAAGCACTTCAATTGCAGAGTTAAAGGCAGCTTCACTAAGCGCATGAGTATCTTTACCTAAAAATAATGGCCCAAAAATATCGTTTTGTTTACGGTAATCACAAATGGCTTGTGTAATTGCTAAAATATGGGATTCATTAAATTTTACATCATAAGAGCAGCCGCGGTGTCCAGATGTACCAAAGGCAACGCCATGATCTGGGTTTTGCTCTAAGTCTGGCTCATTTAAATAATAAGCCGAAACTAATTTAGGAACATTAACAAGTGCTGATTGTGGAGCAGTTTTGCCTGCGCCTGAGTGAATAGCCATTATATTTCCTTACAGGTAATCGCGAATTTTTTCAGCTTGCTCTGCACTGTAACCTAGGCAAAGAGCTACTTCATGAAGCATCATTTTTTTACGTGTTGTATTAGAGTTAGTCATTACCCAATATTCACTGTCGGTGATATTTTTAGGGTTCATGCTACTTCCACTATTTACTAAATCTTCTTTGCTCGTTGCGAAATAAACACGGTCACGGCCTTTAATATCCAACACAGCAGAAAAATCAGATTTATGAGTGCGATAAAAAGCACTTAAAATAAATAAGAAGCGACCCACCACGCCTTTTTGCATTGCTAGTTCTTCTTTATTTAATACATTAAAAACGTTAGCATTTTTTTGCTTCACTGGTGTGACAGTTTTTGGAACTTCAGCCTCTGCTACAGCTTGCTTTGATTCTGGCGCAGTAGATGGCGCAGATGTAGTTGTTGTTTGTTGATTTTGTGTTATTTCTACGTCAGCGGTTAATTGTTTTTCGCCGCTCATGTTTAATAAACGACGCAAAATTGTGGATGCACTTTCACCAATACTTTGCGTGTTGCTGGCAATGTATTGATATAACTCGTCGTCTATGTCGATTTGTTTCATGGTCTTCCTGTCATTACGGGTCACATTTTTTTCTCACGCCTGATTATACCCAATCCAATAATAAATGCGAGTTACAACAAGCACTCGCAGACATTTCGAAAATCTATAACTAGTTAGGTAAATTTTTAGTCAATCAATTTCTCTAATTTTCGAATATCATTTAATAAAATGGTTAATTAGACAGTATTTTTTGCTTTTTTAAGTATTGCTCGGCAAACTAAGGCGAAATTTTTAGGAGCAACGTATGCAGCTAAATTATAAGCAACTGGGACAAGGTCCTGATGTTATTTTAATACATGGACTATTTGGTTCATTAGAAAACCTGAACGTAATTGCTAAGCCGTTAAGTGAGCATTTTACAGTTACCAATGTAGATTTGCGAAACCATGGCCTCTCCCCTCACAGTGATGAGATGAGTTATCCTGCTATGGCAAAAGACATTGTTGAGTTACTTCGACACTTGAATATAAAAAAAGCACATATAATTGGTCATTCTATGGGTGGCAAGGTTGCTATGGAGCTTGCATTAACTCAACCCGAGTTAATTGAAAAATTAATTGTGCTTGATATAGCACCCGTTACCTACCCACCGCGGCATACTAAGATATTGCAGGCGCTTAACGCAGTTGCATCTGAGCATATAGAAGACAGAAAGCATGCTGATGATTTAATGCAGCCTTATATTGACGAACTTGGCGTTCGTCAGTTTTTATTAAAAAGCCTAGCTAAAAATGAAGCAGGAAAATTAACGTGGCGATTCAACTTACCTATTCTTGATAAGAAATATTCAAATATACTCTCAAACGTTAATGAAAACAATTCTTGTTTGTGCGATACTCTTTTTATCAAAGGTAACGATTCAGATTATATTTTACCCGAGTACCGCACTGCAATTGTCACGCGTTTCAAGAATACGAAAGCAAAAATCATTCACGGTGCTGGTCATTGGTTACATGCGCAAAAACCTATGGCTGTAAATAAAGCAATAAGTGACTTTTTAATTCAAAATTAAAGTAATTTTAATCGCTTGTTTTTGATTGCACGTACTAAATATATGAATATTTTTGTGCTATAGTACGCGCCGTTTAATTTAAAGGTTATACGTTGATGGTCAGTCAGTTAATTAACGAATTTGATACCCTAGGGTTGTATTTTGGCTTAGCCGGTATTTTGATATTCATCGGCTTGGCAATTAAAGACGTACTTAAAAGTGGTAATGTACCTAAGTTTGGTCGCTATATAGTATGGACTGTACTCTTTTTAGGCTGTTCAGGCTTTATTGCTAAAGGACTTATTCAAGTATTTTGGCAAGGCGCAGGTGTAGGTTAGGCATGGCGAAGTCAGAAACAGATAGAACAACACTCGATTTATTTGAATACGAAAAGCGTCCAGGCCGACCTAAGACCAATCCTCTTTCGCGGGATATGCAGTTAAAGGTTAATAAACGTAATCAAATAAAAAGAGACAAAGCACGTGGTTTAAAACGTGTTGAATTTAAAGTTTCATCGCAGTTGTATCAAGCGTTAAGTGATATGGCAGATGCACAAAATATTAGCCGCAGTGCGCTGATTGAAACGATTTTACAAGAAAGATTGGCTATTGATACATAAAAGGTTATAAATCCATGGCAAGTGTAGGCATTTTTTTCGGAAGTGACACAGGTAACACAGAACACGTAGCAAAAATGATCCAAAAAGAATTGGGTAAAAAGCTTGTGGCTGTGCATGATATTGCAAAAAGCTCTAAAGAAGAGATTGCAGATTTTGATTTAATCTTATTTGGTATTCCAACGTGGTACTACGGCGAAGCACAATGCGATTGGGATGATTTTTTCCCAGAGCTTGAAGAAGTGGACTTTGAAGGCAAACTTGTTGCTATTTTCGGTTGTGGTGATCAAGAAGATTATGCTGAATACTTCTTAGACGCTATGGGCATGATCAACGATATTGTTACTGAACGTGGCGCTATTGTTGTAGGTCACTGGCCTACTGAAGGCTACGATTTCGAAGCCTCAAAAGGTATGGCAGACGACAATCACTTTGTCGGTTTAGGTATTGATGAAGATCGTCAACCAGAACTCACAGAGCAACGCGTAAAAGCATGGTCTGCTCAAGTATTTGATGAAATGTGTTTAAGCGAGCTTGCTGACTAATCCATCCGATATACCGCTAACTGTTTAAATAGTTATCAAACAGTTAGCGTTTTCTTTATTTACTGCAATATAAATCATTTCTTCTTTGCACTTGAGGCCTAGGCACGTTATCCTATTTGTTGCTTATGTATCGTGAGCATCTTTGCAAGATGTCTAGTATAACCAAATAAAATTGAGACAGATTTAATGACTGATCATAACTTGGAACTTAAAAAAGCCGGTTTAAAAGTGACTTTACCGCGTATTAAAATTTTAGAGATTTTACAGTCTCCAGATAACCAACACATCAGTGCTGAAGATGTTTACAAAATTCTTTTGGATTTAGGTGAAGAAATTGGCCTTGCAACTGTATATCGCGTACTCAACCAATTTGATGATGCAGGCATTGTAAGCCGTCATCACTTTGAAGGCGGGAAGTCGGTATTTGAATTATCGGGCAGTACTCACCACGATCACTTAGTATGTTTAAAGTGTGGAAAAGTTGTTGAGTTTGAAGATGAGATGATTGAACGTCGTCAGCTTGAAATAGCTCAAGAAAACGGTATTACTTTAACAAACCACTCTTTATATCTTTACGGAGAGTGTGATGATAAAGCTGCATGTAAAGCGTTTAGTGATGCAAATAGTTAGTATATCCTAGCTATAAAAAAACCTGCTATTTGCAGGTTTTTTTGTGCCTATTATTTAAAGTATTACTACACCCACAAGTGAGCGGGCGCAGTAAAAATAAGCTTATTGTGTTTTAGACCATGAGTCACGAAGACCTACTGTTTGGTTAAACACAACATTTTCTGACTTAGAATCTCTTGAAAAGTAACCGGTACGTTCAAACTGGAACCCCTGCTCTGCTTGTGAATTAGCAAGCGAAGGCTCAAGTTTAGCATTAGATAAAACAACTAATGATTCTGGGTTTAATGTTGTTTCAAACTCATCAGCTGCAGCTGGGTTTGGCACATTAAATAAACGATCGTACAAACGAACTTCAGCTGAAATAGACTCTGAAGCTGATACCCAATGAATAACGCCTTTAACTTTACGACCATCACTTGGGTTTTTGCCTAGTGTTTCATTATCATAAGTACAATAAATAGTGGTTATTTCACCGTTTTCGTCTTTTTCTACACGATTAGCTTTAATAACATAAGCGCCACGTAAACGAACCTCTTTATCGAGCACTAAACGTTTAAACTTATTATTTGCTTGCTCTTTAAAGTCTTCTCGTTCAATGAATATTTCACGCGTAAATGGCACATCGCGGCGACCCATTTCTTCCTTATTAGGATGATTAGCCACCGATAACGTTTCTATGGTATCTGCATCGTAGTTTTCGATGATCACTTTAACCGGATCGAGTACAGCCATCGCGCGAGGAGCATTTTCATTTAAGTCATCACGAATACACGCTTCTAGCATACCCATTTCAACCATATTCTCTTGCTTTGTAACCCCTATTCGTAAACAAAATTCACGAATTGAAGCCGGTGTATAACCACGGCGACGTAAACCTGCAATCGTAGGCATACGTGGATCATCCCAACCTTCAACGTAGTTATTTACAACAAGGTCATTTAACTTACGTTTAGACATAATTGTGTATTCGAGGTTTAAGCGAGAAAACTCAATTTGCTGTGGATGACATTCAATGCTGATGTTATCAAGTACCCAGTCGTATAAACGGCGATTATCTTGGAACTCTAATGTACATAGTGAGTGCGTAATACCCTCGATTGCATCAGAAATACAATGCGTGAAATCGTACATTGGGTAAATACACCATTTATCGGCAGTTTGATGGTGATGAGCAAAACGAACACGATAAATAATTGGATCGCGAAGCACCATAAACGAGCTTGCCATATCAATTTTTGCACGAAGAACACATTCGCCTTCTTTGAAACCACCCGCACGCATTTTTTCAAATAATGCTAAGTTTTCTTCAGGAGATGTATCTCTGTATGGGCTATTTTTACCTGGCTCCGTTAAAGTTCCGCGGTATTCACGTGCTTGGTCTGCTGTTAAAAAACAAACATAAGCTAACCCTTTGTTTATAAGCTCAACAGCATAGTCGTATAAAATATCAAAATAATTAGAAGAATACTTTATATCACCATCCCAGTTAAACCCTAACCATTGAACGTCTTCTTTTATAGAATTAACGTAGTTAATGTCTTCTTTTTCTGGGTTTGTGTCGTCAAATCGTAAGTTACATAAACCGTTATAATCTTTTGCAATACCGAAGTTTAAACAAATTGATTTTGCATGGCCTATGTGTAAAAAACCATTGGGCTCAGGTGGAAATCGTGTGTGCGTTGCTGCATGCTTTTTACTTGCTAAGTCTTCATCAATTCGGGTTCTAATAAAGTTACTTGGGCGATTCTCAATTTCCGCCATAGGAGTACGATCCTCTAAATATTACTTAATTACAAAACTAATGCATTATTACAAAAACAGTCACTAACATACAGCAATAGATTACGCTTTATCTTACTTATTGATTAACTTTAATTCATCTAATCTGTTTTTAACGAATAAAGTTTGTTTTAGCGCAATATTTAATTCATAGAAGCGCTTTATAGTGCGTCAATACCGTACTTTATAAGGATTAAGAGATGGCTACACTTAACCAGCACCGTGTTTATATACCTAGTAATGCACGTGCTAATCATTACTTACTTGCAGAAATTACCCCTAACGATAGTTTTTACTCAAGCTTTAACTCAATAAACTGTTGTTACGAAAGAATAGCACGTCAATTATTTGCAGCATGCGATGAATATGAGCTCCATAATGTGCATATTTTAGCAAACGACAAACTTCCTGTTGTGAGATTCCATGATGAGTCTTATCAGTTAGAAACTAATAAGCAAATGCTCATATTTTATAACCCACGTTATCACGAAGCGCATAAACTCTATTATTCAACAGACACGCAAAGTAAAAAGGTACGCTTACTCTTTTTAGCTACGGGCGAAGATATACGAGCTAACTCCGCTGTATTTCACAAAAAAGTCCAAAAAGTATTAACGGTAATGCAAGAACAATTATTTATTGATCAACCCCAATTTAAAGTGCGTGATCATCAACATTTAACTTACGACTTATTTGCTAAAAATAAAGGAAACAAAGAAACCTACGGCTACAAATTAAGAAGTTTGTACCCAAGATATCAAAATCGCCAATGTGAAATACCTAAAGAACATGCAGAGATGACATACACGACATTTTCTATTCCTGTATCAAGGGCTATTAAAACTCAATTTCAAACTTTAATTAATAATGGCGATTATGATCAATTTTATAATTACTTTTTAGATAGCTTCAAACGGTGCTGCGAGCTTAATAAGCTAACACATGGGGCATTAATAGCTAATGGTGCCAAACCTATTGTTAGAAATAGTAAAGTGGATATTAACGAAGGAAACGAAGAGCTTCAAAAGCTGAGCTTTGACATAGACTCAGATAAAACACAGCTAAAGTGCTTTTACGATGAACAAAGATTAGTTGAAACAATTCATTTTGTTATTGCAGCTGCCAATCATAACAAGCAAGAAATTGGTTATGGCAAATTTATGAATCAGGTTGAAAAAACGATTTTTCAACTTTGTGATGAGCTAGATATAAGTAAAGAAAGACAAGATCTAACCGTCAGGTTTTTTCAACATATCAGTTACCCGTTTTAATTAACTGCTCAAAACAAAAAGGCTCGCGAAATGCGAGCCTTTTCAAAGATTAACTAAACTGATTACCAGCCTGTTTTCTCTTTAAGCGCTTTGCCGATATCAGCAAGTGAACGTACAGTTTGTACGCCAGCAGCTTCTAATGCAGCAAATTTCTCATCTGCAGTACCTTTACCGCCTGCGATGATTGCGCCAGCGTGACCCATACGCTTACCTTCTGGTGCAGTAACACCAGCAATGTAAGATACAACAGGTTTAGTTACGTTAGCTTTGATGTACTCTGCAGCTTCTTCTTCTGCAGTACCACCAATTTCACCAATCATTACGATTGCTTCAGTTTGTGGATCTTTTTCGAACATTTCTAAAACGTCGATAAAGTTAGTACCTGGGATTGGATCACCACCAATACCAACACACGTAGACTGACCAAAACCAGCATCTGTAGTTTGCTTAACCGCTTCGTACGTTAAAGTACCAGAGCGAGAAACAATACCTACTTTACCAGGCTTGTGGATGTGACCAGGCATGATACCAATCTTAGTCTCACCAGGAGTGATAACACCTGGACAGTTAGGACCGATCATACGAGTACCTGTTTGATCTAGTTTAACTTTAACGTCAACCATATCAAGTGTAGGGATACCTTCAGTGATACAAACAATTAGCTCGATGCCAGCATCGATTGCTTCTAAGATTGCATCTTTACAGAAAGGTGCTGGTACGTAGATAACTGAAGCAGTTGCGCCAGTTTCTTGTACTGCATCACGTACTGTGTTGAATACAGGAAGACCAAGGTGCGTTTGACCGCCTTTACCTGGGCTAACACCACCAACCATTTGTGTACCGTACTCAAGCGCTTGCTCTGAGTGGAAAGTACCTTGGCCACCAGTGAAACCCTGACAGATAACTTTTGTATCTTTATTGATTAATACAGACATTATTTGCCCTCCGCAGCAGCAACAACTTTTTCAGCAGCGTCTGTTAATGATTCAGCAGCGATGATGTCTAAGTCAGAGCTCTTAAGAACTTCACGACCTAATTCAGCATTAGTACCTTCTAAACGTACAACTACAGGTACGTTTACGCCAACTTCTTTAACTGCGCCAATGATACCTTCAGCAATCATGTCACAACGTACGATACCGCCAAAGATGTTAACTAAAACAGCTTTAACATTGTCGTCAGAAAGGATGATTTTGAATGCTTCAGAAACACGTTCTTTAGTCGCGCCGCCACCAACATCTAGGAAGTTAGCTGGCTTGCCACCGTGTAGGTTTACGATGTCCATAGTACCCATTGCTAGGCCTGCACCGTTAACCATACAACCTACGTTGCCATCTAGTGCTACGTAGTTAAGCTCAAAGCTTGCTGCATGTGCTTCACGCGCATCTTCTTGAGATGGATCGTGGAACTCACGGATTTTTGGTTGACGGTAAAGTGCATTACCATCGATACCGATTTTGCCGTCAAGACAGTGAAGGTTACCTTCGTCTGTGATTACTAACGGGTTGATTTCAAGTAATGCGAAATCGAAATCGTTAAACATTTTACCAAGACCCATGAAGATCTTAACGAACTGTTTCATTTGTGTTGGGTTAAGACCCAATTTGAAACCAAGTTCACGTGCTTGGTAAGCTTGAGGACCTACTAGTGGATCGATCTCAGCTTTGTGGATAAGTTCTGGTGTTTCTTCAGCAACAGTTTCAATTTCAACACCGCCTTCAGTAGACGCCATGAAAACAACTTTGCGAGAAGCACGATCAACTACTGCACCTAAGTACAATTCGTTGGCGATATCTGTACAGCTTTCTACTAAAATTTTAGCAACTGGCTGACCATTTTCGTCTGTTTGGTAAGTAACTAGGTTTTTACCTAACCAGTTAGCTGCAAACGCTTTAACTTCATCGATAGTTTTAACTAGCTTTACACCGCCAGCTTTACCACGTCCACCTGCGTGAACCTGAGTTTTAACAACCCACATATCACCGCCGATTTTTTCAGCAGCTGCTGCAGCTTCTTCAGGTGTATCGCAAGCGAAACCTTGAGAAACTGGTAAACCATATTCGGCAAAAAGTTGTTTTGCCTGATACTCATGCAAATTCATGATGCTTTATCCAATTTTTTATACTAAAAGAGCTGAATATTTATTCAATAAACAACTATCCCAAATTGCGCACCTAGTATAGTTGCCAAGGCTTAACATGAAAACCCCAGTACGACCAAAGGCGCAAAAAAAAAGCTGTGAATTGTGGTTCACAGCTTATATTTCATACTACTTGATTAAACATCCAGTAATAAGCGAGTTGGATCTTCAAGTAACTCTTTAATAGTTACTAAGAAACCAACAGATTCTTTACCATCTATTTGGCGGTGATCGTAAGAAAGTGCCAAATACATCATAGGAAGAATTTCAACTTTACCATTTACTGCCATTGGACGGTCTTGAATTTTGTGCATTCCCAAAATTGAAGACTGTGGCAAGTTAATGATAGGTGTAGATAGTAATGAACCGAATACACCACCATTTGTAATAGTGAAGTTACCACCTGTCATGTCGTCAAGCGTTAGCTTTCCGTCACGGCCTTTAAGTGCTAATTCACGAATGCCTTTTTCAATTTCAGCAACTGATAACTTATCACAGTCTTTAAGAACTGGTGTTACTAGACCACGAGGTGTAGAAACAGCAATGCTGATATCAAAGTAATTGTGGTAGACAATGTCGTCCCCATCAATTGACGCATTTACATCAGGGAAACGTTTAAGTGCTTCAGTAACTGCCTTCACGTAGAAAGACATAAAGCCTAAGCGAATACCGTGACGTTTTTCGAATACTTCTTGGTACTGCTTGCGAAGGTCCATGATTGGCTTCATGTTAACTTCGTTAAACGTAGTTAACATTGCAGTAGAGTTTTTAGCTTCTAGAAGACGGTTAGCAATCGTTTTACGTAAACGTGTCATAGGAACACGCTTTTGAGTACGATCACCCATTGGCGCAACTGGAGCAGCAGCTTCTGCTTTCTTCGCTGATGGTGCCGGTGCTTTCAAGAACGTATCAACGTCTTCTTTAGTTACACGACCATTTTTGCCAGTTCCTTTGATTTTAGAAGCATCTAGTCCTTTTTCAGCAATTAAACGACGAACAGATGGAGTTAATACATCTGAGCTATCAGTTGAATCTGCAGCAGGAGCCGCCTCTTCTTTAGCAGCAGGAGCTGCAGGTGCACCACCTGCTTTTACTGAACCGATTACTTGCTCACCAAGAACAGTATCGCCTTCAGCGTTAATGATGTCGCCCATGATACCGTCTTCTTGAGCTACTACTTCAAGAACAACTTTATCTGTTTCGATATCTACCAGGTTTTGATCGCGCGTTACTGCGTCTCCTGGTTGAACATGCCATGTGGCAATTGTTGCGTCTGCAACTGATTCTGGGAGTACAGGTACTTTGATGTCCACTTCTTTACCTTCTGATGCTGGTGCTGATGGCGCCGATGGCGCGTCTTCTGATTTTTCTGCTTCACTTGAAGATGTGCTTTCGCTTGAAGGCGCTGCATCAGCATCGCCAAGTAAACCCATAACTTGGTCACCAAGTACGGTAGCACCCTCTTCTTGAGAGATTTCTGTAATTACACCGTCATGTTGTGCAACTACTTCTAACACTACTTTGTCTGTCTCAATATCTACTAAGTTCTGATCACGAGTTACCTTGTCGCCAACACTTACATGCCATGTAGCAACGGTAGCATCTGCAACCGACTCAGGAAGAACAGGAACTTTAATTTCTGTGCTCATCGCTTATCCTTTATTTTCTATAGTAAGCGCGTCAGCAACGAGCGCTTGTTGTTCTTTAGTATGTACTGACATGTAACCACACGCTGGTGATGCAGATGCTTTACGCCCAGCGTATTTCAACTTAGCACCTTGTGGAATTGCGTCAACAAAATGGTGTTGAGAACAGTACCATGCACCTTGGTTTTGTGGCTCTTCTTGACACCATACAAAATCAGTAACGTGTTGGTAACGTTCCATAATAGTTTTCATTTCGTCATGTGGGAACGGGTATAATTGCTCTACACGAACGATGGCAATATTATTTTGTTCCAGCTTACGACGCTCTTGTAGTAACTCGTAATAAACTTTACCACTACAGAAAACAACGCGTTCAACGTTCTCAGGTTTAAT
The DNA here is from genome assembly GCF_046535955.1 of Pseudoalteromonas sp. SIMBA_162. Lineage (NCBI taxonomy): Bacteria > Pseudomonadati > Pseudomonadota > Gammaproteobacteria > Alteromonadales > Pseudoalteromonadaceae > Pseudoalteromonas > Pseudoalteromonas sp. SIMBA_162. Next base: position 145,710 of record NZ_JAWJBQ010000007.1, read on the forward strand.
ATCATCAACTTCGTCGATCATATTATGGAATACACCGTTTGAAAGTTCTTCAAGTGATGAAACTGCAAGAGGATGACGTAGTAACGATTTAGGCGTCATAACAATCAATGGACGACGTAAAGGTCTTACTGACTGACGTCGTAACATTGCATATACTTGCGCAGGTGTAGACGGAACACAAACTTGCATGTTGTGATCAGCACAAAGCTGTAAAAAACGCTCTAAACGTGCAGAGCTATGCTCTGGACCTTGGCCTTCATAACCGTGTGGTAACAAAATAGTAAGACCACATAAGCGACCCCACTTTTGCTCACCTGAACTCAAAAATTGGTCAAATACAACTTGCGCACCATTTGCAAAGTCACCAAACTGAGCTTCCCAAAGTACAAGAGAAGTTGGTTCGGCAGTCGCATAACCATACTCAAATGCAACTACTGCTTCTTCAGACAGTACAGAGTCGAAAACTTGGAAAGCGCCTTGATCTTCACTTAAGTGTTGTAAAGGAAGATAAGTCGCACCATCTTTTTGACTGTGAACAACGGCATGTCTATGGAAGAAGGTACCGCGACCAGAATCTTGACCTGTCATTCTAATGTCAGTGCCTTCGGTTGCGATAGTTGCATAAGCAAGTGTTTCTGCCATTCCCCAATCAAGCGGTTTTTCACCAGTGGCCATTAACTTACGATCATCGTAAATCTTTTTAACGCGCGACTGAGCTTTATATTCTTCAGGGTAGCTCGCTACCTTTTCGCCAAGTTCTTTGAGCTTTTCAACCGAAACACTTGCATCGTAATCAACATCCCAATCGTGGCCCACGTATTTAGCCCAATCTGAAGAATGAGAGGTTTCTGGTTGAATTTCAGATACAACGCAATTACCGTCATCTAACCCATTACGGTATTCATCGGCAAGTGCTTTAATTTCTTGTTCTGAAAAAGAACCTTCAGCGATTAGTTGATCTGCATAAATAAGGCGCGGAACTGGGTGTTTTTTGATTTTTTGGTACATCAAAGGCTGAGTAGCATTTGGCTCATCAGCTTCATTGTGGCCATGTCGACGATAACAAACTAAGTCAATAACTACGTCACGCTTAAATTTGTTTCTAAAATCAAGTGCTATTTGTGTAACAAATGCAACCGCTTCAGGATCATCAGAGTTAACGTGGAAAATTGGTGACTGAACCATTTTGGCGATATCAGTACAGTAATCTGTAGAACGAACATCGTCTTGTTTAGAGGTAGTAAAACCAACTTGGTTATTAACAACAATTCGAATACTGCCACCACAACTAAACGCATTAGTTTGAGACAAGTTAAACGTTTCTTGTACTACACCTTGACCTGTTACAGCAGAATCACCATGAATTGTGATCGGTAATGCTTTTATTCCCGTTGTATCACCTAAACGATCTAAACGAGCGCGTACAGAACCCATAACTACAGGGTTTACTATCTCAAGGTGAGAAGGATTAAAAGCAAGTGCCATATGAACGTTGCCGCCCTTAGTGGCAAAGTCCGATGAATAACCCATGTGGTACTTAACATCACCAGAACTTAATGTATCTTTATGCTTGCCAGCGAATTCATCAAAAAGCTCTGATGGATTTTTACCTAAAACGTTCACTAAAACGTTCAAGCGTCCGCGGTGAGCCATACCAATTACGGCTTCTTGTTGGCCACTTTCACCAGCTCGGTGAATTAGCTCTTTAAGCATAGGTACTAATGCATCCCCACCTTCTAGTGAGAACCGTTTTGCACCAGGGAACTTAGCACCCAAATATTTTTCAAGACCATCAGCTGCAGTTAACCCCTTGAGGATACGTAGCTTTTCTTCTTTTTCGAATTTAGGCCTAGATTGAACAGATTCTAAACGTTGTTGTAACCAACGCTTTTCTTCTGTAGATGTGATGTGCATATACTCTGCACCGATAGAACCACAATATGTAGTTTTAAGTGCTTGGTATAATTCACCTAAAGGCATAGAGTCTGAACCAACTGCAAAAGACCCTACATTAAACTCTCGCTCAAAATCAGCTTCTGACAAGTCGTGGTAATCTAGCTCTAAATCTCGAACACGCTCTCGTTCCCAAATACCTAATGGATCTAGGTTTGCATTTTGGTGTCCACGAAAACGGAAAGCATTAATAAGTTGCAGAACTTTAACCTGTTTAAGGTCACCGCCGCTACCCTCTGCTACCACTACTTCTCTATGCTTGTTTTTTGCAAGCTGTGCAAACTGTGCACGAACTTCTGAATGCTTAACTTCAACATCCACACCATTAACTTTTGGTAATTGTTCGAACACTTCTCGCCATTCATCTGGCACAGAAGTCGCATCATCTAAATACGCTTCATAAAGCTCTTCTACATAAGCAACGTTACCGCCGTTTAAATGTGAAGATTCTAACCATGCCTTCATCACACCTTCGTGCATTTATAAGCCCTTTTCTTTAGCGCAGAAATTAATAGTTATAATAACAAGATGGCTAGTAATGAGAACTAGCCATCTTACGTTTCTATGTAGTTAAACTGAACGGTTTAATAACATAGATTTGATTTGCCCAATCGCTTTGGTCGGATTAAGACCTTTAGGACAAACGCTAACACAGTTCATGATACTGTGACAACGGAACACACTGAACGCATCGTCTAGGTCTGCTAAACGCTCTTCTGTTGCTGTATCTCGGCTATCAGCTAAGAAACGGTAAGCATGAAGAAGGCCTGCTGGACCAATGAACTTGTCTGGATTCCACCAGAACGAAGGACACGATGTTGAACAACATGCACATAAAATACACTCATATAAGCCGTCTAATTTATCACGTTCTTCAATAGACTGAAGACGTTCACCTGCAGCAGGCGTGTCATTAATTAGATAAGGTTTAACTTTTTCGTATTGAGTGTAGAACTGACTCATGTCAATAACAAGGTCACGTACCACAGGTAATCCTGGAAGAGGACGAACTACTATTGTACCTTTACCGTTATTTTGTAACGTAGATAAAGGAGTAATACATGCTAAACCATTCTTACCATTCATGTTAACACCGTCAGAACCACACACGCCTTCACGGCATGAACGACGGAATGAAAGTGAAGGATCTTGCTCTTTTAATAATAAAAGTGCATCCAGAACCATCATGTCGTGACCATCGTCAATTTGCAAGGTGTAATCTTGCATACGCGGTGCGTTGTCAACATCTGGATTGTAACGATAAACTGAAAATTGTACTTGTGCCATCGTCTCGCTCCTAGTATGTACGTGCTTTAGGTGGAAATGCTTCACGCGTCTTAGGCGCGTAGTTTACGTCACGCTTACTCATTTCATCCGTAACAGGATTGTATACTGAGTGACATAACCAGTTCGTGTCATCACGATCTGGGAAGTCAAAACGAGAGTGTGCACCACGGCTTTCTGTTCGGAAGTTTGCAGCTACTGCTGTTGAGTAAGCTGTTTCCATTAAGTTATCAAGTTCAAGACATTCGATACGCTGCGTGTTGAAGTCTGACGATTTATCGTCAAGACGAGCATGTTGTAAACGCTCGCGAATTTCTTTAAGTTCTTGAAGACCAGTCGCCATTGAATCACCTTCACGGAATACCGAGAAGTTAAGCTGCATACATTGTTGAAGATCTTTCTTAATTTGAACAGGATCTTCACCTTGACCAGCTGTTGAGTTTTCCCAACGATTATAACGTGCAAGAGACGCTTCTAAGTCTGATTCAGAGGCAGCTTTTGATACTTCAACATCTCTGAGGTATGTACCTAAGAAATTACCTGCAGCACGACCAAACACTACTAAATCAAGTAATGAGTTACCACCAAGACGGTTTGCACCGTGCACAGATACACATGCAATTTCGCCTACAGCAAATAAACCTTCAACTACTTTTTCATCGCCTTGAGCGTTGATTTGAAGCACTTGACCATTCACGTTAGTAGGTACACCACCCATCATATAATGACATGTTGGTATAACTGGAATTGGTTCTTTAGCTGGGTCTACGTGAGCAAATGTTTTTGCAAGGTCACAAACACCAGGAAGGCGTAGGTTAAGTGTCTCTTCACCTAAGTGGTCAAGCTTAAGCTTGATATGAGGACCCCAAGGACCATCACAACCACGGCCTTCACGAATTTCTGTCATCATGGAACGTGCAACAACATCTCGAGAAGCTAAGTCTTTTGCGTTAGGTGCATAACGTTCCATGAAACGCTCGCCATCTTTATTTAAAAGATAACCACCTTCACCACGACAACCTTCAGTTACAAGTGTACCTGCTCCTGCAATACCTGTCGGGTGGAACTGCCACATTTCCATGTCTTGCATAGAAATACCAGCACGTGTAGCCATACCAACACCGTCACCAGTGTTAATGTGAGCATTTGTGGTTGAAGCGTATATACGACCAGCACCACCAGTAGCTAGTACAACCGCCTTTGATTTGAAGTAAGTGATTTCACCTGTTTCAATCTCAATTGCAGTACAACCAACAACATCGCCGTTATCATTTTTAACTAAATCAAGTGCATACCACTCAGAGAATACATTTGTTTTATTTTTAACGTTTTGTTGATAAAGAAGATGTAATAAAGCATGGCCAGTACGGTCAGCTGCTGCTGCAGTACGTGCTGCTTGTTCGCCACCAAAGTTCTTTGATTGGCCACCAAAAGGACGCTGGTATACACGGCCATTTTCAAAACGTGAAAATGGTAAACCCATGTTTTCTAATTCAGTAATTGCTTCTGGCCCAGTTTGACACATATACTCGATAGCGTCTTGGTCACCGATAAAATCGGAACCTTTAACGGTATCGTACATATGCCATTCCCAGTTATCTTCGTGTGAATTACCAAGCGCTACTGTAATACCACCTTGAGCGGATACGGTATGTGAACGCGTTGGGAATACTTTCGATATTAGTGCACACGTTTTGCCAGATTCAGTAATAGCCAAGGCAGCGCGCATACCTGCACCACCTGCACCGATTACTACGGCGTCAAATTCACGAACAGAATATTTCACTTAAACACCCCATAATACAATTAGACCAATAGCTACGTAAGCAACGGCCATTAGGTTTAGAACAAACCCTAAAAATGCGCGTAACTTTGAGTTTTTAACATAGTCTGTTAAAACCTGCCAAAGGCCAATGCGGGTATGAACCATAATGCATACTAGGGTTACTAGCGTAAACCCTTTCATAGCTAGGTTAGAGAAGAGGCCTGTCCAGGCTTCGAAAGTGACTTCCGGCGTCGCTAAAAAATAGCCGATAATAAAAATAGCATATGCGCTAATTATTAATGCCGTGGTACGTAAAGATACGTAATCTTGTACACCATCACGTTTAAGAGTTGCTTGATTTAAGACCATATCCACACTCCCGCTAATACAGCGAATACAACGCCAAGAGCCATTGCAATTTTAGCGCTTAGGTTACCTGATTCAAGTTCTTCCCAGTGTCCCATATCCATTACCATGTGACGGATACCACCAATAAGGTGATAGCCTAGTACTGAAATAGTGCCCCAAGCTATAAATTTGGCAATGAATCCGTTAAACAGACCCTTGACGAATTCAAAACTTTCAGCTGACGAGAGAGACTCAGACCAAGCCCAAATGACAAACGTTAAAGCAAAAAATAATGCAACACCGGTGACGCGGTGAAAAATTGATGCTTTAGCCGTTGCCGGCATAGATATAGTTGTTAGATCTAGATTTACAGGTCTTTGCTTTTTCACAGTTACTTGCCCATCTTGCTCACATTGGAGCTCATCTACTTGCTTTTCTAAAAACCCACCAAATGTTTCTGGTGGAACTATCAAGATAAACGAATTAAAACATTAAAAGTTCACATTAATGTAAATTTTTTGAATGTAAAAATATCTTTACCCAAATACAATACGGTTTTAAAACCTCCGTTAGTATATATACCCATAAGGCTTTTTACAATTCTTGTTTATTTAGAGATGTTTGCGAATTAGCCAATAGTATAATACATATATGATACAGAATATTTATTATACAAATGTGCATAATGTTTATAAAAATTGACTTTAACCCCCTCTTTCACGTTAAAATGCGTAGATGTGCTTAAAACAGATTTCAGAACTTTAAAAATCTAAAAATCAGAATAGATATCTTAATAGGAGATACATAGCGATGGCAGATAAAAAAGCCACAGTTCATATTGATGGACTTGATCCAATCGAACTTCCAATTTATCAAGGCACTGCTGGCCAAGATGTAATCGACGTACGTACGTTAGGTTCACATGGCCACTTTACCTATGACCCAGGTTTCATGTCGACTGGTTCTTGTGAATCTGCAATCACCTACATTGATGGTGGTAAAGGTGTTTTACTTCACCGCGGTTACCCAATTGAGCAACTTGCTGAAGAATCAGACTATATTGAACTTTGCTACTTACTTCTTAACGGTGAGTTACCATCTAAAGAGCAATATGATGCATTCGCAGAGAAAATTACTCGCAGCACAATGCTAGATCAAAAAATTGCTAATTTCTTCCAAGGTTTCCGCTTTGATGCACATCCAATGGCAATGCTTTGTGGTGTTGTGGGTGCTCTATCTTCTTTTTATCATGAAGATTTAGATATTACTGATGCTGAACAACGCAAAACAAGTGCTATTAGATTAGTTGCTAAATTACCCACAATTGCTGCAATGGCATACAAAACAAACATTGGCCAGCCTTTTGTATACCCACGAAATGACCTTAGCTATGCAGAAAACTTCTTACACATGATGTTTTCTGTTCCAGCTGAAGAGTACAAAGTAAACCCGATTACTGCTAAAGCAATGGACAAAATATTCATGCTTCACGCAGACCACGAACAAAATGCTTCTACATCTACAGTTCGTCTTGCGGGTTCTTCAGGTGCGAACCCATATGCATGTATTTCAGCCGGTATTGCTTCTTTATGGGGCCCTGCTCACGGCGGTGCTAACGAAGCATGTTTAAACATGTTAGAAGAAATTGGCTCAGTTGATCGTATCGATGAATACGTAGCTAAAGCAAAAGACAAGTCAGACCCGTTCCGTCTAATGGGCTTTGGACACCGTGTTTACAAAAACTTCGACCCACGTGCAACAGTAATGCGTCAAACGTGTCACGAAGTATTAGAAGAGCTTAACATTCAAGATCCTCTTCTTGATATTGCAATGAAGCTTGAGCAAATTGCCCTAGAAGACCCATACTTTGTTGAGAAGAAACTTTACCCTAACGTAGATTTCTACTCAGGTATTATCTTAAAAGCAATTGGTATTCCAACAAGCATGTTCACTGTAATTTTTGCAATGGCACGTACTGTTGGTTGGATCACTCACTGGGATGAAATGCTTTCTCAACCTGGTCATAAGATCAGCCGTCCTCGTCAAATGTATACTGGTTACACTGCCCGTGACTATGTATCTGCCGACAAGCGCTAATATTATTTAGCTATAAAAGGCCGCTTTTGCGGCCTTTTTTGTGTTCAATACTTGAGAATTATTATAAACCCATTACAATTTGCGCCTCAAAATGACCATGTTGAAGAGCTATGCCTGCTTTAGAATTTGATATTAATAAAATTAGAAATGACTTTCCTACTTTAAAGCAGCAGATAAATGCTAACCCACTTGTTTATTTAGACTCTGCAGCAACCACTCAAAAACCCCAATCAGTCATAGACGCTATAAACGAATTTTATACTAGCCAAAATGCAAATGTACATCGCGGCCGTCACACATTGAGCGAGCGTGCCACAAGCTTATACGAGCAAGCTCGTGACAAAACAGCCAAGTATTTTAATGTATCAAGTAAAGAAATTGTTTGGACTAAGGGTGCTACAGAGGCAATAAATTTAGTAAGTAATGGCTTACGAAGCCGATTTAACCAAAACGATACTATTATTATCTCAGTATTAGAACATCATGCTAACATTGTTCCTTGGCAAGTACTTAGTGAGCAAACAGGCGCAAAATTATTAGCACTACCCGTTAATGATGATGGAACATTAAATATTAAACAATGCTGTGATTTTATTAAGCAGTCTAAACCTAGTTTGTTTGCAATTACACAAGCATCTAACATGCTTGGTAATATCACAAATTTAAAGCCCCTTATTACTGCTGCAAAAAAAGTTAATTCACTCGTTTTGATAGACGGCGCTCAAGGCGCAATGCACTTAAAGCCTGATTTACATAACTTAAAATGTGATTTTTACGTGTGCTCAAGCCACAAGATGCTTGGCCCCACAGGTTTAGGTGTACTTTATGGCAAATATCAAGAACTTAATTCTTTAGATGTGTATCAAACTGGCGGGGAAATGATAGATAAGGTGTACCTTACACATAGTACTTATCGTCCTGCACCTGCAAAATTTGAAACAGGTACTCCTAATATTTCTGGCGTATTAGGTTTTTCTGCGGCTTTGGATTATTTAAACGCCTTACAAAACGAACAATTACAAAAGTATGAGCAAAAACTATTTAATTATGCGGCTGAAAAACTGGTAACCATTCAAGGTATTACAATTTATAGCAATCTATCTGACAATATTGGCACGCTAAGTTTTAATTTTAAAGATGAGCATCCTTACGATTTGGCAACATTACTTGACGGTTATGGCGTTGCAGTCAGAGCAGGCCACCATTGTACGCAACCGCTTATGACTCATTTAGGAATAAATGGCACCTTAAGAGCCAGCTTTTGTTTTTACAATACCTATGAAGATGTTGACATATTCATCAACTCACTCAAAGAATGTATCGCCTTATTAGATTAAACGTCGCTTTTATATATTTTATTAGGATAACTCATGACAAATACGTTTAAAAAAACCACTGAGTCAATTGAAAAAGCGTCTTCTTGGCAGCAAAAGTATCGTGAAATAATGCTTTTAGGCAAAACTTTACCCGCTTTACCTGATGCTTTAAAAACAGAAGCTTCACTAGTTCCCGGCTGTGAAAGCAAGGTATGGATGTTTGTTGAATTTGATTTAAAAGAAAATACGTTAGTAGTCATTGGTGATTCAGATACACGTATCGTAAAAGGTTTGCTAGCAATTATTTTATCTTTATATAACGGACTGACACCAGAGCAAGTAGTGAAAATAGATGCGTATGAGGAGTTTGATAAGCTAGGTCTTATTAGCCACTTAAGTACATCACGTGGTAACGGAATTAAAGCCATGGTTGATAGAATCCAAACCATGGCACAGCAAAAAATAAGCTAAGTAGTGCTAAACCTGCAAACGCTGCTTTTTATCTAGGTATTTGCGAATAGCTTTGGCTGCTACAAAAAAGCCGAAACTTCCTGTAATCATCGTTACAGAGCCAAAACCGTTATTGCAATCCATATTCATGCTGCCATCTGCACTTTGCTTTGCATGGCAAACACTACCATCACTCCCTGGATAAACTAATTGCTCTGTTGAGTAAACGCAATCAACATTAAATTTTCGTTTAGGGTTATTACTAAAGTTATACTGTTTACGTAATAGGTAGCGCACCTTTGCAAGTAAAGGATCTTGCGTTGTTTTAGCTACATCACCGAATGTAATTTGACTGGGGTCGGTTTGACCACCAGCACCACCAGTGGTAATAATAGGCATTTTATTTCGCTTGCAATGGGCAATGAGTGCTGCTTTTTCTTTGACCGCATCAATGCAATCGATAACATAGTCAAAGCCGTGAATGTGCTCTTTAATATTTTCAAGTGTTATAAAGTCATCAATGACATCAATGTTGCATTCTGGATTTATAAGTTCACAACGCGCTTTCATTGCGTCGACTTTAGCATGACCAATAGTTCCAGATAAGGCATGGATTTGACGGTTTACATTGGTCGCACAAATATCATCAAGATCTATGAGCGTTATTCTACCTAAACCGGTGCGCGCAAGCGCCTCAGCTGCCCAACTCCCCACTCCACCAATGCCAACAACACAAAAGTGAGCCTCTTGAAGCCAATCAAATTGCTGATGACCATATAAACGTTTAATGCCACCAAAGCGGATGTCAGTTATTTTTTCACTCATTTACCAGTCCAGTTCCCATGGCGAACGCCATGCTTGAAAATTATCATGTTGTAACAAGGTTAAAAACGCATCACCGTTACTAGGTAAAAGCGTAAATTGTAAGTTCTCACCTTTCCAAGTAAAGCTCAATGCATAAGCATGCAAATACGTTCTATCTGAAGCCGTACCAGAGTAAGCAATATCACCCAATATTGGGGATCCTATGCTTTTTAAGGCAACTCTTAGCTGATGTGTTTTACCCGAAAAAGGTTTTAAAATAAACGCTCTAAAACCCGCTTTAAAACTAATTGAATAAAAACGGGTAATTGCAGGATTTAAATTAGATGCCAAAAGCTTATAGGTACCACGGCGCGACTTGGCCATGTCTCCTTTAACCCAACCTTGCTTTTTTTTAGGTTTAGAGTCTGTAATAGCAAGATAAAACTTATCAATAGAATGTTGTGCAAAAAGCTCCGTAAACGTTGCTGCAGCGCTTTTATTTCTTGCTAAAATAATTAGACCCGAAGTTACTTTATCTAATCTATGAACTGCGTAAAGTTTCTCATTAAATTGTCGCTCAGCTAGCACAACAAAGCCAGGTCCATCTTCTGAATGAAAGCTGAGTTGTGATGGTTTTTCGACAACATAAAAATCAGAATGCTCACATACCACGTTTAATATTAAGTTCATTCAAAGGTCACGCGTTTTTATTTTGTAAAAACGCAATTACTTTTGCTAAATCTTCAGCGGTATCAACACCTGCATGCGGAGCTACTTTTGCCTGCTCTATTTTAATACTATAACCGTGATATAAAACACGCAGCTGCTCTAATGACTCTAATAACTCCAAAGGTGAAACACTAAGTGCAATATATTGATTAATAAACCCTGCTCTGTAAGCGTAAATACCCACGTGGCGTTGAAATGATGAAAGCTCTAAATCTCTTTTTTCTTCTAACATCGCATGTCGATCAAACGGAATACTTGCACGCGAAAAATACAACGCGTTTTTATTTATATCGCTAACAACCTTGACTGCATTAGGATTAAATATGTCGTCTTTATCTTCAATGGCAACGCTTAATGTAGCCATGGGTGCTGATGATTCATTTAACAACTTAGCTACTTGTAAAACGTTATCGGGAGCTAGTAATGGTTCATCACCTTGAACATTTACAACTATGGTATTGCTATCTAAATTTAATAAAGCAACTACCTCCGCTAAGCGCTCGGTGCCTGACTGGTGATCTTCACGCGTCATCACAACATCATTAGTAAACTTACTAACCTCATCAAATACTTTTTGATGATCGGTTGCAATTATCACTTGGCTTGCACCTGATAAACACGCTTTCTCATAAACATGTTGAATCATAGGTTTACCACAAATATCTGCTAGCGGTTTTCCTGGTAATCTTGTTGAAGCATAGCGCGCAGGTATAACGACTACGAATTCCACTTTTCAACCTCTTCTAACGATAACTCTCTTGCTTCATTTTCAAGTAATACCGGAATATCATCTTTAACAGGGTATGCGAGTTTTGCAGCAGTACTAATTAGTTCACTGTTGTCTTTATCAAAACGTAATTTTCCTTTACATACAGGGCATGCAATTATGTCGAGTAATTTAGTATCAAAGGCCATTTAGGATCCCTTTTTCTTTTAATATTAAAGTTAATTTATTTATTACAGCCTGTGTTGGCTTTGCATTTACTGGTAAATAATACCAATTATCTTTGGCAAACTCGCTGCATTTTACGGCGTCTTTTTCGGTCATTAGAATATTATCGTTACCAAATCGGGTAAAATCTTCGGCTGTGTATAGATGATGATCCCTAAAGTGATTTGAAGATAATAAAGTTATCCCCTGTTTTTTTAAGGTATTTTCAAAACGCTTAGGATTACCTATTGCGCTTACTGCATGGCCATTTTTAATCGATTCACTAATAGGAAAAGAACTTTTTACTGACCTGAGCGCTGCGGGCTCTAATGTGTAGTTATTACTATTCTGCCCTCCGTTTTCAACAATCAAATCAACCGACTTCAAACGTGCAGGTGTTTCTCGTAATGGCCCTGCAGGCATTAGCAACCCATTTCCAAATTGGCGTTCACTATCGACGATACAGCATTCAATAGTGCGTGCCATTTTGTAATGCTGCATACCATCGTCAGAGATAATGATATCTAAATTATAATCACGGGCTAGTAACTCAATATTGCGTTGTCGGTTTGGCCCTATCGCAATTGGGCATTTTAGACGATGAAACAGAAGTTTAGGCTCATCACCCGCCTCAGCAGCTGGCGTATTATCTTTAACAATTAAAGGATAATTACTCGCCTTACCACCATAACCTCGGCTAATGATTCCAACTGACAACCCTTGTTTTGTTAAAAAGTCATAAAGCCATAATACAAATGGTGTTTTACCATTTCCACCCACACTAATGTTACCAACAACAATAATAGGTATGTCGCTTTTAAATTGCTTAAATATTCCAAAACGATACATCTGCTTTCTGGTAATCGAAATTAGCCAAAATAAAGCTGACAATGGCAAAAAAAGTAATGTAATAAGTCCAACTGGTTCATACCAGCTTTTTTCGATTTTATTCACGGTTACTCGCCAAACTGCATTTTACACAACGCTGAATAAGTTCCATCGTTTGAAAGTAAGCTGGTGTGATCGCCACTTTCAATAACACGGCCATTATCGATAACGTAAATTTTATCGCTATTTTCAATTGTAGATAATCGATGTGCAATGACAATTGATGTTTTATCTTTCATTAAGTCATCAAGCGCATGTTGAATCAGTTTTTCGGACTCTGTATCTAATGCGGATGTTGCCTCATCTAATATTAAAATAGGGGCATCTTTTAAAATAGCTCTGGCTATAGCAATGCGTTGACGTTGACCACCAGAGAGCATCACTCCGTTTTCACCTACCATCGTATTTAGCTTTTCAGGTAAGTCTTTTACAAACTCCCACACGTGGGCCTGCTTAGCTACCTGTAATAACTCAGCATCTGTAATATCTCGCTGAATTCCATAACATATATTGTTAGCTATAGTGTCGTTAAACAGCACAACCTGTTGCGATACTAGCGCAAATTGGCGTCGAAGATCTGTAAGCTTATAATCATTTAAAGGAATACCATCTAACAGTATTTGACTTGGTAAGTCTAAATCATAGTAACGTGGTAATAAATTAGAAATTGTTGATTTACCTGAACCCGAACGCCCAACTAACGCAATACTTTCGCCGGCTTGAATTGTAAGCGTTAAGTTATTTAATACAGGTTCATCTTTTGTGGGATATTTGAAAGTCACATTTTTGACCTCAATTAAACCTTTGGCTTTTGTTACAGATACTGTGCCTGTATCTTTTTCTATATTTTCGTCAAGTATTAAAAATATACTTTGCGCTGCAGAAATACCGCGCTGCATATCACTATTAACGTTAGCTAACTGTTTTAGCGGACGTAGTAACATCATCATCGATGAAATAAGCACAACAAAGTCGCCTGAGCTAATGCTGTCTATCATTGAGGGCATTGATACCACCCACAAAATAACGGCCATAGCACTCGCTGCAAGTATTTGAATAACTGAAACACTTAATGCCTTTGTAGCATCCATTTTTATACGTTGTTGTCGGTTATGATTGTTAATTTTAGAAAATTGATTAATTTCTCTCTCTTGACCGCCAAAACCATGAATCACTTTATGGCCACTGAGCATTTGCTCTGAGCTTCTTGTTACTTGCCCCATAGCTGATTGTATATTTTTAGAAATATGACGAAAACGCTTAGATACTATTGCAACGATCAGCGCAACTAAAGGAATAATAACTAAAAATATCAGAGATAATTGCCAGCTTGTATAGAACATTACACCAAGCAGAAACACAACAAATGCCCCTTCTCGTACTACAATCAGTAATGCTTTGGTTATTGCTTGTTGAACTTGTTCTGTATCAAACGTGATTTTAGAAATTAGGTCACCTGTTGAGTTTTTATCGTGAAATGAAACAGGTAGATGTAATATATGTTCAAATAATTCCTGACGGAGTGAACGAACAACTTGCGAGCCTACATAGCTTAGGCAATAAGATGACATAAAATTAAAAATACCACGACCAATAACCAAAGCTATTACTACAAAAGGGGCGTATTTTAATACTTCGTTATTTCGTTGATTTAAACCTTCATCAATAAAAGGCTTCATTAATTGAATAAATAAAGCATCCATACCGGAATAGCCAATCATGCCAACAATTGCAACTATTGCCACGCTTTTGTAAGCACCTACGTAAGAAATTAAACGCTTGTAAATTTGTGTAGTACTTTGATCCATAATACTCTCTTTATTCAATTACAGACCCTATTGTATCCTTGCTAGAACTAAAACAAAACGTCAATCTTTTATAAACCAGTAGCTTTGATAGTCTCGTGCTGTAATAACAGTCACAGTCTCTTCGTAAAACTGCACCGTAATTTGCCCGTGTTGCCCAGTAACATACTGCAAGGCATTAATGTTTCTATAACGCTCAACAACCTCAGTTTTAGGAAATTGCCACTGCCCTTTGTAAGCACTTGAGTGAATAACAATCTGTGGCATAACTGCAGTAATAAATTTCTTACTTGATGACGTACTACTACCGTGATGAGGGCTAAGTAACACTGTACTTTTTAAACTATCGCTAGAGTTTATCAGTTGCGACTCTCTATTTTTTGAAATATCGCCTGTAAATAGAACGCTGTGCTCTTTATCTGAAACCTTTATTACACAAGACTCATCGTTTTCATTACCATGCAAGGGGGATGGGAAGCTTTTAATTATTAGCCCAGCCATGTTTACTTCGTTTGGAATACACCCCTTTGAGGGTCCATTAGGGTGAAATTCATTAAATGAAAACTTTAAACCTGCGCTGATAAAATGAGATAAACCACCGGAATGGTCATTATCAAGGTGACTAACTACAGAATGAGTCACTGCAATATTATTTATATCAATAAAAGGTAACAAAATACTTTTAGCACGGCTAAAACGATTAAAGTAACTAGGTCCAAAATCATAAATAAACCCTTTATCATCTTTTTCAGTAAGAGCCATAAGACCGTGCCCAACATCGAATACATGTAATTTCCATGTAGGCTTATCAGCAAGTAAATAATCAATATAGAGCATGGCTAAAGGTAAAAAAGCGAGCCGCCTATATGGCGAAAAATAAAAAATTAAAAGAGTAAGATAAGCATAAATAATGACACTTAGACCAATAATTCCTATGTTTAGCCAACCAAAACCTGCTGGTAATTTATTTAAACAGGTAAAAATAAAAGCTAGACCGCTATCGATAAAAATAATCACCATACTAATATCAAATACGGAACTTATAGCCGTTAATAAAATTAAACAAGGCATTAAAATAAATGAAAGAAATGGAATTGCGACTAAGTTTATGACTAAGCCAGCAACACTCACGCCATTAAAAAAGTAAAAAGACAGAGGCAGTAAACCAATAAATAGTGCAGCCTGAATAGTAATTAATGCAAAAAGTACCTTTAGAAATGAATTGGTAGAGGGAGGTATATTTTTAATAACTAAAAAAATAACCACGACTGCAAAAAATGAAAAATATAATCCAGGATTAAGGGTATTGAACGGATTAACAACGAGTACAATAACAAGCGCAAACAAAATACTGCGCCATCTCATTGGCTGCCTTTGAAAATAATATAGAAGTAAATAACAGCCAAGCATTATTAGTGCACGAGTCGCTGAAACCAAAAAATTACTTAAATAGACATAAACAAACGCTGATACAAAGCCAATCACACTGTAAGCAATTGAAAAATTCATCGTTTGATTATTAAACAATTTAACGTGAATAAATACCCACTTTGTAATGAAGAAACCAAACCCGAACACCAACCCAATGTGTAAGCCTGAAATAGCAAGTAAATGGCTTAAACCCAGTGATTGCATCAGCTGCTTATCACTCGGTGTCATTAACGTCTTATCTCCTGTTAATAAAGCATAGTAAAGCCAATTTAGTGTTGTATTTTCGTATGTATTTTTAATGAAGCTTTTATAACTTTGAACACTATTTTGTTCTGAAGTGTTTTTGATTTTTAATTCTTTATTAAGAACTTTGCCTTTAAAGAAAATTCGCTGCTTAAATGCATACAGTTCGTTATCAAATACATTAAAGTTCTTATTACTTCTAAATTTTTTTAAATTAACACTTGCCACAAAACGATCATTAGCACGTAATGGCTGATCTAAATTAACGCTTAACATCGCGCTAGGTGCACTCAAATTAGAATAGTATTTTCCATTAATACGCACTAATTTTGCTTTGACATATTGGGGAGCTTTGTTTGAGATGACTTCTTGTATTACAACTTCGACTGGATATGCGTACTTTTCATCATTAATTATGTGCTCAAAGTTATAAAAAATATGATAATGCGCTATAACGATACAAATTCCACAAATAAAGCCTAACAATAAAGACAAAAACGGCTTAAAATAAGCGCCTATTATTACAATGGACACTGTAATAATAATAAATTCGAGAGTTTCGTAATAAAACACGGTTGAAATACAGCCAATTACAAAACCAAGACTGATCCACACTGATGTAAATGGTTGCTTTAAATGGCTAAGAAAACTATCCAAAGATTTTTACCCGATCCGAATAAAATAAGACATCACAAATCGTTAAAAATTTTTGGTAAGCTTTTGCAAGATGCAAATCTTTGGCACTTAAACAGACGTTCTGCTCGAGGGGCCTTTGCGGTTGGTTTATTTTTTGCTTTCATCCCTGTTCCCTTTCAAATGGTTTTAGCCGCAGCGACTGCTATTTTATTTAGAGTTAACTTACCTATCTCAGCAACACTTGTTTGGCTTACTAATCCTTTAACCATGCCACCTATTTTTTATGGGTCTTACCTCGTTGGCACTCTTGTTTTAAATCAACCAGAACAACACTTTGCTTTTGAGCTTAACTGGGCTTGGTTTGAGCAGAGTATCGAAACCATTGGCCCTGCATTCTTAGTAGGCTCACTTGTATGCGCCTCTATAGCATCAATTATAGGCTATTTTGGAATTGATATTTTATGGCGCCGCTCTGTTATAAAGGCAAGAGCTGCACGCAAATAATGACGATTCTTTGAATAGTATAGACGAAAAAAAACCCAGCTAGAAAGCTGGGTTTTTTATTCAAAAATAATTAAAAACGAAATACGCGTCGAATACCAATTAATGGTAGTAAAAATAACGCTAACCAAGAGGTACTGGCTGAACTTCTTTCAAAAAATTCGGCCTCTGGCGGTGCGCAATCTTCAATTTCACCATTATCCAGAGGAGTTAATTTAACTGCAACAGCGACGGTTTCAAATTCAATATTACCGTTAATATCGGTCACTACACCACCAAGTGTGTCACGCTTTTCTACTGTTTTGGTGGCTACACCAAACACTTCGTTATTCTCATTAATAACATTAGCTTCAACAACTGTGTATGGGTAATCAGTTTCACCATCTGATTCATAACATGGTAAAAAGTCATTGATGTTAGTTATTTTATCTTCACCAATTTTATAAATAAATGCGGCTTTATCTCGTGAACTGTCCGATCCACCTAATTCACTCTCACCAACAATATAACCTTGATTATTGATATCGTTAGCAGTCGAGTTTGCTGCTAAAAAGAAGTTTGTAGGGTAAACAGTGTTACCAGTAGCGATATCATGATAAAAGAATTTTCTTACCCGAGTGTTTTCAACTATTCGAGTTACATAACCAGCAATAATATTTTCATCATTTATTGCTGAAGAAATCCCTGTCTGATTAGAGTCATTTTCTTGGTCAATATAAGTAACAACTTCGCCATCTTTGAAGTACACAGGCATTGTAACAAATGTATTATCATTATTTTTATAACGTGTATGTGATGAGCCTACTGCAACACCATTTGCATTTACTGCAAAAGCAGTACTGGTAAATGTGTCTTCTTCCACTTCATCTTCATCTGGAGTTAAAGCTAACCCAAGTTCTTCTACAGAAGTAATATTAAGGGAGTCATCCAACTGCCACTTGACAGCTCGCTTGTTAAAAATTCCGCCAAGAAAATTGCTATTTAATAGATTAATACAAGAAGAAACGGGTTCATCTTCGCCATCGCAATTTTCATCAATATCTTCTAATCTTTCAAAGTTAATATCCGTTGACACATTACCTACAACAATATAACCATTATTAGTTTTAACAATATCATTGGCACGGCTTGTACCCCCGTATTCATTGAACTCAGGAACAAGAGGTACTTCTGTGCCATCAGCACCTATTACAATTCCTCGTTCGATAAAGTCATGAGTAAACCAAGTTTCAGCCTCATCTTCATCCTCTGGTGTGAAAGAAACTTTGTCATAGGGTGCACTCCCCCAACCAACTGAGACTCCGTCTTCGCTCACGGCGTTGTAAACGTTAAAAGTAGAACGAGTTAAACCATCATAGTCTACTGAAGAAACATCAAAAAGAGACTGTTCAACAACTTCATTTTCGTTAAATCTAATACCGGTAAACGAATTTAGTTTTTGATATTCAAAATTAGTCGATAAACCTGATAAAAATCTAACCATAAAGTTATGCGCATCAGGATTAGTCAAAGCTGCATCATTATTCTCGATATCATCAAGAGTAAAAGTTATAACCTTATCACTTAATTCAAAAGATCTAACTTCATTATCGTAGGCGCTTTCAATTAAGCTATCAGTAAAATCAATATAACTGGTATCTATGGGTAAGTTATATAATCCATTTGCTAAACCAATTATGTGCCCGCTTTCACTTGCATCAGTAACGTAAGAAAATTTTGCATTATCGAGTGTGCCTAATTCACTTAATTGATATGTTGCACTAATAGCTGATGTACTCAATGTCGCTAGGATACTGGCAGCGAGTAATTTATATTTCATTTTAGTCCTTACTACTGATTCTGTAATTCTTCAAGTTCTTCCCATCGCTCAAAAGCGGCTTCAAGGTCAGACTCAAGTTGTGCTAAATGGTTCAATGCTTTGGTTGTTATGTCACTGTCTTGTTTAAAAAAGTCAGGATCGCCTACCACATTTTGCTGGGCTTCTACGTCAGCTTCAAGTTGCTCCATTTTATTAGGCAACTGCTCTAATTCAAGTTTTAATTTGTAAGAAAGCTTATTCGTTTTAGCGGCTGGCTTTGCAGCAGGGGTCGGTTGCTTTTCTACTTTTTTTGCAGCTGGTTGAACAGCTTGTTTTTCTTGTTCTGCTAAATAACTTACATAAGCTTCATAGTCACTATAACCGCCGACTATATCTGTCACTTTTCCGTTACCTTCAAATGCCCATACACTAGAGCATGTATTATCGATAAATTCACGGTCATGGCTTACAATAATCACTGTACCTTGATACTGATTAATAATGTCTTCTAACAGCTCAAGTGTTTCAATGTCTAAATCATTGGTTGGCTCATCCAATACCAGGATATTCGATGGTTTTAAAAATAGCTTAGCAAGTAATAATCGGTTTTTTTCGCCGCCAGATAAGGCCTTAACGGGTGTTCTAGCGCGCGCAGGTGGAAACAAAAAGTCTTGTAAATAACCTAATACATGACGAGAGCGCCCCCCCATCATGACTTCTTGCTTACCTTCTGCAACATTGTCTTGTACTGTTGCTTCTTCGTCTAACTTTTCACGGTATTGATCAAAATAAGCAAATTCTAGGTTAACACCCTGCTTAGTTTCACCGCTGTCAGGTGCTAAGTCACCAAACATTAGTTTTAATAGTGTTGTTTTACCCACACCATTAGGACCGACTAAACCGATACGGTCGCCACGCATAACTAAAGTAGAAAAATCGCTTACAATCGTTTTCTCTTTAAAAGCATGAGATAAATGCTTAGCTTCAAAAACTAATTTACCTGAGCGGTCTGCGGTTTCAATATTGAAATCTGTTTTACCAACTTGATCAACTCGTTGCTTGCGCTCATTACGTAATTGTTTTAATTCACGAACACGGCCTTCATTACGAGTTCTCCGGGCTTTTACGCCCTGACGGATCCACGCTTCTTCTTCAGCTAATCGTTTATCAAAGAGTGCATTTTGACTTTCTTCTACTTTTAAGTCATGCGCTTTTTGTTCTAGATAAGTGGCGTAGTCACCTGGATATGAAATAAGTTTGCCGCGGTCTAAATCCAAAATACGTGTAGCAATTGCACGAATAAACGCACGATCGTGAGATATAAATACAATCCCACCTTTAAAGTCTTTTAAGAACTGCTCTAACCACATTACACTTGTCATATCTAAGTGGTTTGTTGGTTCATCTAATAGCAACAAGTCTGGCTCACTAACTAATGCACGTGCCAGTGCAACCTTACGTAACCATCCACCTGAAAGCGATTCAAGTTTCGCATCAGGTGAAAGCTCAAGCTTAGTTAATACTAATTGAATACGGCTATCGAAGCGCCAGCCATCAGCGGCCTCTAGCTTATTAGATAAGCGCTCAAGTTTATTTAATAATTGATCGGTACATTCAGTTTGCAGTTCATTACTCACATGGTGATAATCGATAAGTAAATTGGCAATTTCTGGCATGCCTTGTGCAACATAATCAAATACGGTACCGCTGGCCCCTTTAGGTGGATCTTGTTCAAGACGAGAGATCTTTAAACCACCGAGCTGGTTTATTTCACCATCATCCAATATTACTTGGCCGTCTAATACTTTTAACAGCGTTGATTTACCTGCGCCGTTACGCCCCACAATACAAACTCGCTCACCACTTTCAATAACAGCATCTGCGTTGTTAAGTAACGCATGTGTACCAAAGGCAAGCTGTGCTTTCGAAATTCTTATTAAATCCATAATTCTACAATGCTCTTAATCTGCCAGTGCTAAAAATATTTGCACTTGTTCTGCAGTAAAAGGCCAAAACAATTGTTGGCCATGTTCATTTTTTAAAACAGGAATACTTACCTGATATTGCGCAATAAGCTGTTTGTCAGTCATTATGTCTGTTAACAATAAACTGCCCTCGCTCATTAATAACGGTGTTATTAATGCGTGGGCTTGTTCACATAAATGACACCCTTCCGTATGGTATAAAGTCCACTTAGCCATGGGTAATTAACCAGCTGTTATGAATTTTTTTATTACGCTTAAAGTCTGGTGAGAGTGTTTTCTCAGAAATATTAACGGCTTTTAAACCTAAACCAATCAATCCAACTTCATCCATAACAAAGCCACGTTTGTTGTTAGAAAAAATCAATGTTCCAGACGGGCTAAGAATTTTTTTAACCCAAGTAAGTAACTTAATGTGATCGCTCTGCACATCAAACGCATCTTTCATTCGCTTTGAATTTGAAAATGTTGGAGGGTCAAGAAAGATTAAATCATATTGCGCAGTCGCATGCTCTAGCCATTTAAGGCAATCTGCTTGCTCAAAACGGTAACGCGTGTTGCTAATATTATTTAAATCAAAATTATCTTGGCCCCATTTTAAATAGGTTTTCGATAAATCAACTGTGGTTATAGCCTTTGCCCCACCAATGGCTGCATGAACTGATGCACTTCCTGTGTAGGCAAATAAATTTAAAAAACGTTTGTCCTTGGCATTTTCTTGAATGAAGCGACGGACTAAACGATGATCTAAAAATAACCCCGTGTCTAGATAATCAAATAAATTAACCTTAAATTTAGCACCAAACTCTTCAACAACCATCGTTCTATTTTGCTTAGCCATAGGGGTGTATTGCTCTTCACCTTTTTGCTTTTTGCGAACTTTTACGGCTATGTTTTCAGGTGCTATGTTTAGTTGTTGCGCTGTTAAGCTAATGACGTCCTGAAGGCGCTTATCAGATACTTTTTCATCTATTTCTTTCGGTGCAGCGTACTCAAAAATTACAGCGCTGTCGTTATATACATCAACCGCTACATTGTATTCTGGAATATCAGCATCATAAACGCGATACGCGTCGACTTTGTTTTGCTTTAACCAATTTTTAAGGCCTTGTTTATTTTTTTTAAGACGGTTAGCAAAAGACATTGAACCTTCATAATTAAGGGCTTTTTTGTCATCAGTCGTCAAACTAACTTGCTTGTCATCTAGTTGATATAAGTTAAGCTCTACATCTAATGGACCATTTTTAAATTTATAACGTTTTAATTTAACAAGCTTTAAAAGTTTAAATAAACTCTCATCCATGCCCAATAACGCCAGTTTCCAATGGTTAAAATGCTTTTTAAAGCCAACACCTAAATTACGGTGTAAATCAACTAACTCAGCCATAGAGCCAATACGTTCACCATAAGGCAAATTTGAAATAACCACACCTGGTAATTTAGCTACTGCGGTTAACTTGGTTGCGTCGCTTTGCTTAAATTTAATTATGTCATCAAGCTCGGCACGCTTTGCATTATCAATGGCTTTACTTAATACCTGAGCATCGTAGTCGTGGCCTATTAGCCAAAGTTTCGGGTCGGTTATATTTGCAAGTAGTTCTTCTTTTAAAGCTTTAAATTTTGCCACTCTAAAACTAGGTAAACGTTCAAAAGCAAAACCTTCACGAAACAAACCTGGCGCTTCATTACGTGCCATACCTGCGGCTTCTATTAAAATAGTACCCGCACCACAACAAGGGTCAAACAGAGGTTGTTTAACGTTATCTAGCCATCCGCTGCGTTTAATAATTGCAGCCGCTAAATGCTCTTTTATTGGCGCTTTACCTTGTCCCTGTCTGTAGCCACGTTCAGATAGTCTTGGTCCTGAGTAGTCAATGTATAGAGAAACACCGTGGCGATTTAAACGTGCAACAACACGAACATTGGCATCCTGTTTATCAACATTAGGGCGTTGCTCATACAAATCATTAAAGTAGTCAACAATTGCATCTTTAATTACTAAACCAGAAAACTGTGTATTCTTTAACGAATCATTAGTACCGTTAAAATCTACAGCAAATGTTTGCGTTGGGCCAAACCATTCTTGCCAAGGTTGAAAACGAGCAAATTTATACAAGCTATCTTTATCATTAACGCCTTCTTTTTCTTCGATAAGCATAAGCACACGCGTTGCAAAACGGCTTGATAAACAAACCTTTTGCGCCAGTAATGAGTCAGCCTCAAAACGAACAGAACCAACAGTTTGCTTAGACACAGCAACACCAAGTTCTGTTAACTCATCAACCAATAAATTTTCGATTCCAATAGAAGTAAGTGCGATAAATTGCAAAGTAGTAACCCTTAATAGCTAATTGCGCAGGATTATACCATAGGTTGAGGGACAAACACGCCATAACACATGCTTAATAGCGTAAATTACTTAGGCAGTTTTAAATTTAAGTTGCTGAGTTAAGATAGGATGAACGCGATTATTTAGAATTTTGATAGCTTCAAATTGAGCAAGAGATAAATTTTCGTCTAATTGAAAATTCTCGCTTAAATTTAAGCAAACCGAGGCATCATGACAGTGATCAACAATCAAAAAGTCGCCCGTTTGCGCCTTAGAAACTAATTTAACGACTGCTTCAACACTTGGTTGGCTGCCGGTATATTCATTAAAAAACCAGCTTTTTGCTAGCACAGGTTTTAAATGAAACTTAACCGCTGTAGCATTTAACGCTATTTGACATATTTGTGCACCAGACCAGATTTCAAACCCGTCCAGATAATTATAAACTTGTTCGTAAAATGCAGCATCTTCTAAGCTAAAGTTAGGGTTTTTGATAACTAAATCTGTTAGCTGCCTTATTTTATAAGGTGTGCAAAGCTGCATTTCATCGTTCAAATCAAGTAATAAACGATTTTTATTAGGACAAGCAATCCACTGCCATTGCTTTGATGCTTGTAACATTTGCTCCTCCTTGTGGGCTTTATTAAAAACAGTATCAGTTCAAAGTATAACTGCTTTTGACCATTTTATACATAAATGCTTAGAACATTTATCGAACGATCAAAAGCTTAGATAACTGATCCTTATAAGCCGTTTACGATCGATTTTACCAATTCAGGGCCTTTATAAATAAAACCTGTATAAACTTGGACTAAACTAGCACCCGCATTAAGCTTCTCTTTAGCTGAATTAGCATCATCAATTCCGCCAACACCAATAATAGGTAACTGGCCTTTTGTTAATCGTTTTAATTCACTAACTACTTCTGTAGAACGTGCTCTTACAGGGTGTCCTGATAAACCACCGGCTTCCTCAGCATACTGCTGACCGATCACATCACTTCGTTCTAGTGTTGTATTAGTTGCAATTACCCCGTCAATTTTATTGTTTAGCAGTGATTCACTTACCTGTTCGATTTGAATAGGATCAAGATCCGGGGCAATTTTAACAAGCATCGGAACTTGCTTATTATGTTTTGAAATTAAATCTAGCTGCTCATTTTTAAGACTTTGCAATAAATCATCAAGTGCAGCACCGTATTGTAAATCTCTCAGGCCGGGTGTGTTTGGTGAAGAAATATTCACAGTAATATAAGAGGCATGCTCAAAAACTTTTCTCATACAATGTATGTAATCGTCTTTACCTTGCTCATTAGGGGTATCTTTATTTTTACCTATATTAATACCTAATATGCCGTTGTACTTTGCTGCTTTTACATTACTAATTAAATTATCAACACCTTTATTATTAAAGCCCATACGATTAATAATAGCGTTTGATTCTGGCAATCTAAATATACGGGGTTTATCGTTACCTGCTTGCGGGCGAGGTGTAACAGTACCCACCTCTATAAAACCAAAACCCATTTGGCTAAATGCATCTATGCACTCTGCATTTTTATCTAAACCTGCAGCTAAGCCAACCGGATTTTTAAATTCAAGACCTAAAAAGTTAACGGGCTTATTTGCTACAGATTGCGACCATGCGGCACTCAAAGGCGTATTAGCAAAGCGGCTTAAATTATTAAGAGCAAATTCATGTGCCCACTCCGCATCACGGGTAAACATAAAACGGCGAGCTAAATCGTAAAACATGAATATATTCCTCTTTAAATTACAGACAAAAAAATACCTCAGACAAGGCTGAGGTATTATATAACATTTTTAATAATTAGCTTATTACTTAGTTAATAAATAATAATGCGCAAAATTATTTTATTTTGCTGGTGTATCACAATTGTGACTCAATAGCATTAGTTCACGCAATGCCACTGAGAACTTGGCAAAATCATGACTTTGCGACGTTTTAAATTCAGCCAGCATTTGCTTCCAACGAGTAAGTAATAATTCCTGGTTATCCATCCACTCATCAATTTGGTAATCAACGTCTTTTTCATCTGCTTCAAAGCTATTTAAAACAACCTGAGCCAATGTTCGTTGCTGCCAATCTAACTCTTCACGATAAGATGAACGGGCCAACGCTTGCCAATGGTTAGCAACAGGTTGGTTAGTTATTTGATCTAAGAACCAATGTAAGCCCATTCTTGCACCTAGCTTAAAGTAAGTATTAGACACCATAGCAATGCCTCTACGCGAATTATTAGCAATTTCTGCTAAGTCCATCACCGAGAACAAGCTAGATAATGAAACGATGCGCTTAGCTATATCTAATGGTACTCCACTATCTGTTAACTTAGTTGCAGCTTCATCTATGCGAGCACTTTCCTTTTCAACAATATAAGTGTTCAAGTTATCGCTCAAATCACTAAATGTTGGTGAGAAGTACTCAATACCTTGCTCAATCGTTTGTGATTTATTGCGATGACGCAAGAACCAACGAGTTGCTCTGCGAACAGTTCTACGAAGCTGATAAAGCATTTCTGTTTGTACAGCCGCTGGAATTTTATTATCTAAAGCGCTGATTGATGACCACGTATCACGCATTTCAAAAATTTCACTGGCAATTGAGTAACACATTGCAATTTCAGATTCGCTAGCACCTGTTTCTTCGTGCATGCGAACCATGAAATTTAAGCCCATGTCATTAACAATATTATTAGCAAGTTTGGTCGCTATAATTTCTTTACGAAGTGGGTGATTATTCATGGCATCATTAAATTTCTCACGAAGTGGGCGTGGGAATGATTTAACAAGTAATTGGCGATAATACGGGTTTTCTGTAATTTCATCCGTTACAAGCGAATCTTTTAACACCATTTTAGCGTATGAAACCAATACTGATAACTCAGGACGCGTTAGATCTTTGCCTGATGCTGCTCGCTCTGCTAACTCTTCATCACTTGGAATAAACTCTATAGCACGGTCTAATTTGCCATCTTTCTCAAGGGCATGAATAAAGCGAATTTTTTCCTTAAGTGTCGATGTACCACGAGATTGCGTGATTGAAATTGTATGTGTTTGACGATAACAGTCTTTCAATACCAGCTCTGACACTTCATCAGTCATAGAATAAAGCAGTTCATCACGTTGTTTAAGCGTTAAGTCACCTTCAGCAACTAACCCATTAAGTAAAATTTTAATGTTTACTTCATTATCTGAACAAGCAACGCCGCCAACGTTATCAATAAAGTCAGTAT
This sequence comes from Pseudoalteromonas sp. SIMBA_162, assembly GCF_046535955.1. NCBI lineage: Bacteria > Pseudomonadati > Pseudomonadota > Gammaproteobacteria > Alteromonadales > Pseudoalteromonadaceae > Pseudoalteromonas > Pseudoalteromonas sp. SIMBA_162. Next base: position 172,256 of record NZ_JAWJBQ010000007.1, read on the forward strand.
TTACGCGTCCGCCTTGTTCAGCAAATTCTATGCGTCCAAGTTGCGTAGCACCTAAGTTACCACCCTCACCTAGCACTTTAGCACCCAGTTCTTTACCATTTATACGTAGCGCGTCGTTTGCACGGTCGCCAACGTCAGCATCGGTCTCTTTTGTGTGCTTGATGTATGTACCAATACCACCATTCCAGAGCAAATCAAACTCCATCATTAATGATGCTTTCATTAACTCGTTAGGTGTCATGCTTGCTTTTTTTGTACCCAGCATTTTTTTCATTTCTGGGCTAAGGGTAATCGATTTTGCAGCACGAGAGAAAATACCACCGCCGGCTGAAATAAGGTCTTTGTTGTAGTCTTCCCACGAAGAACGAGGCATATTAAATAAACGTTCACGCTCTACATACGATTTTGAGGCATCAGGATTAGGGTCTACAAATATATGCATATGGTTAAATGCAACTTGTAAACGAATGTGCTTAGACAGCAACATGCCATTACCAAATACGTCTCCAGCCATATCTCCAATTGCAACTACTGTAAAATCAGTAGTTTGACAGTCAATATCCATCTCACGGAAGTGACGCTTAACAGACTCCCATGCACCTTTAGCGGTTATGCCCATTTTTTTATGGTCGTAACCTACAGAACCACCCGATGCAAAGGCATCACCAAGCCAAAAGTTGTACTCATTTGCAATACCGTTAGCTATATCAGAAAACGTTGCTGTTCCTTTATCAGCAGCCACTACTAAATACGCATCATCTTCATCATGACGAACAACATTACTTGCTGGCACTATTTCACCACGTGCAATATTGTCAGTGATATCTAATAAACCTCTAATGAAGATTTTATAACACTCTTGGCCTTCTTTAATAAAAGCATCGCGCTCTGATGGTAGCTGCTTACATACAAATCCACCTTTAGAGCCAACAGGTACAATTACAGTGTTTTTAACTTGTTGCGCTTTAACTAAGCCCAAAACTTCTGTTCGAAAATCTTCACGACGGTCTGACCAACGTAGTCCACCGCGAGCTACCTTACCAAAGCGTAAATGTACGCCTTCAACACGAGGCGAATAAACAAATATTTCAAAAGCAGGTAGCGGTAACGGTACGTCAGGAATCAAACTAGGTTGTATTTTAAATGATACGTAAGATTTAAACTGGTTCTGAGCGTCTTTTTGATAGTAGTTAGTGCGCAGCGTAGCCACAATCATATCTACGTATAAACGTATAATGCGGTCATCATCTAGATTGGCTACATTTTCAAGCTCAAGGTAAATTTGTGCTATTAACTTGTCCAGTGTTTTAGAACTCGCAGGGCTCTTAACAGAAAAACGTTTAGCAAATAAGTTAACGATTTGAGACGCAATATGTGGGTAGTTAGCAAACGTACTTTCAATATATGTTTGAGAAAAAGTAACACCAATTTGGCGCATGTATTTAGCATAAGCACGCAAAATAGAGGCTTCACGACCCGTTAAGCCGCCCATTAGCACTAAACGGTTAAAACCGTCATTTTCTAAACGGTTATTCCATACATTGGTTAAAGCCGCACGAAAACGAGCAGACACCTTATCAAAATCATCCATCCCTTTACTGTCAATCAGCATAGAGAAATCCATAATCCAGTTAATTCGGCCATCACTAGTTTTAACCGAGTAAGGTGTTTCACCTATTACACGTAAACCAAAGTTTTCTAGCATTGGCATTACATCTGATAAATGAATTGGCTCATCTTTATGAAATAAGCTCAAGCGCACAATATTAGTATTCGCCTCTTCTTGAGGGCGATAAAAAAGCATCTCAAGTTTATTTTCTTCACTTAATAGCTCTAGTTTTTCAATATCTACTACTGCGGCACTCGGTAGCACTTCATCTTTGTATGAACGGGCAAACGCGTTACAATATTTACGGTTTAAATCATTTCCACGCGCTTCACCTGCAGACTCTAAAAGCGCAGATTGTAGTTTGTCTTCCCAAGTACGTGCAGCTTCTATTAAATTATTTTCGATGTCTTTCACATTAAATTCGATATTGTTGTCAGTCACACGAACAGTGTAATGAGTACGTGCTAGTGTTGACTCGGAGAAGTAAGTGGTAAATTCGACTTTTTCGTCAGAATTAAATGCATTGCCTAAAATATCTTGAGTTTCCCTGCGCAGGGCTGTGTTGTAGCGCTCGCGAGGAACATAAACCATACAAGAGAAAAAACGACCATAGGCATCTTTTCGCACAAATAAGCGACACATATCACGCTCTTGCACTTGTAATACACCGGTTGCAACTTCAAGTAACTCATTTTCGCGTGCTTGTACTAACTCATCACGCGGGTAAGTTTCTAAAATATTTAATACCGCTTTGTAAGCGTGTGTGCCTTTTGCAAAATCACACATATCCATTATGCGAGTAATTTTGCTTTTTAAAACAGGAACATCAGCAGCACTATTATTATAAAAATTAGATGAAAATAAACCAATAAAACGGTCTTCACCAATAACATTCCCTTCATCATCAAAACGTTTTACACCAACATAATCGATATAAGCGGGACGATGAACACGAGACTGTGAATTAGTTTTAGTTAGGATCAATAAATTACTGCTGCGTGCTTCCTGGCGAGCCACCTCAGGTAACTCAGAAAGCAAGCGAGTATGCTCTTCAGTAGAGTTTTTTAACAACCCTAAACTTGTATCCATTTTACCTTTAAGCTGATAGTCCCCCTGAACAGGACTTAACTCGTATTCACGATAGCCCATAAGGGTGAAATTATCGCTAACTAGCCAATCTAAAAATTCAACGGTTTCTGCCACTTCACTTTTATTTTTACCGTGGCGGCGCTTGGGTAGCTCTTTACTTACTTCAATTAATTTTTTTCTTATTGGCTGCCAATCTTCAACAGCTACAGACACATCAACAAGTACGGATTCTAATTCTTTTTTGAAAGACTCAATGGCAGACGAATCTGTTTGGCGGTCAATTTCTATGAAAAAAACTGTTTTTGTAGATGTAGATTCTTGCTCTGCTTTTAAATTAGATAAACCAGAGATTTTAGCGTTGTCGTCGCGTTGAATTTTAAGTGGGCTATGAAGTAATAAGTGAGAGGCGATATTTTCACGAGTCATGGCCATACGAACAGAATCAACTAAAAACGGCATATCTTTAGCAATAATTTCTACGATGGTATGTGATGACTGCCAGCCATCTTTTGCCACTTCGGGGTTGAAAACGCGAATAACGGCGTCGTCAGTAGTATTTTTTTCTAGCGAATTCCAAAGGCTGAGTGCAGCACCGTATAAGTCACTGTCGTTTCGATTTGCCAAATCCTCTTTAGACATATTACTGTACAAGGCTTTGGCGAATTTCTCAACGAGTAACACATTATCAGCGTGAACTTTTTTCTGGATAAGCTTACAGACATTATCTAGGATAACCGAGGCTTGGCCTTCATTTCGTGTCATTGTATGTTCCTTAATCTATTACTGCTCAAGAGCAGGAATTTGTACAGCCATTTATTAGTGTGGAGTCAGATAAATTCTAACCCTTTTACAGCTAATAAACAGCTTTTTCGATGAAAACATTTCAAGCTTTTCAGCTATTTGGTCATCTATTCACAAATTATAGATATAAATGGCCAATAGTGGCCATTTAGGAGCAATATTATTCACATTATTTTTTCTGGTCGGTCCACAGAAGACTTCCAATTGCAGGTAATAACAGCACTGCACCTAACATATTCACTAAAAACATGAAGGTAAGAAGTATCCCCATATCAACTTGGAATTTCAAATCAGAAAAAATCCATGTGCTTACACCAATGGCAAGAGTAATACCGGTAAATAGTACCGCACTACCGCGTTCAATGAGTGCATTACGATAAGCAATCGACAATGGTACATTTTGTTTAAGCTGCCCCATCATCGACGAAAGTATATAAATACCGTAATCCACACCAATACCTACACCTAGGGCAATAACTGGTAGGGTTGATACTGTTAGGCCAATTTCTAGCTGTACCATTAACGCTTGCGCAAGCGTTGATACTATATAAAGCGGTAACACCACAGCAATAGTCGCTTTTACGCTTCTAAAACTCAGTAAGCATAATGCAATAACGGCACCGTATACATATAACATCATTGGTATTTGGGCCTCGGACACTGACTCGTTTGTAGCGGCCATTACGCCGACAGGACCAGACGCTAATTTAAAGGCAAGCTTTTCTGTCCCTTCTTCATTTGCAAACTGTTTTACGCTTGCAATAACGCGGTCGATAGTCTGCGCTTTATGATCATCTAAAAAGATAATGACAGGCATCACAGAACAATCACCGTTCAGTAAACCCGTGCTTGTTTCAACACGTGCAGTTGACTGCACTAATGAAGCCGAATTACGCGGCAAGCTCTGCCATTTTAAATTACCTTCGTTGTAACCCGCATTAACAGACTGAGCAACCGAACTTAAACTAACTGCAGATTGAACACCTGCAACATTTTCAACTTTGTATTGAAAACGGCTAATGCGCTCCATTACATCATATTCTGTACATGCTGCTGGGTAAGCTTCAACTATCACTTTTAAAATATCTGATGAAATAGTGTACCTGTCCGATATTAAAAAAGTATCCTGATTATAGCGAGCATCTTGATGAAGTGACGGAGCACCTGCATGCAAATCACCTATCCGCATTTTATCAGCTTGCCAGTAACCCAAAGCAAATAAAACAAGCGTAAAGCCAATAATGATTTTAGCTGCTTTAGGATCGGTTGCTTTTACCAAAAAATCCCTAATTTTATCAAGCATATTTGGCTTGTTAGCGTCACCTGATTGAATATGAATGCTATTTTCAAATTGCATGTATGAAGCCCAAACAGGCAATAAAATTAAGTTAGTAAATATAATAACCGCAACACCTAAGCTAGCAGTAATTGCAAGCTCACGGATAATACCTATATCAATCGTCAACAAAGTTAAAAAGCCAACAGTGTCTGATAAAAGAGCAATACCACCTGGAATTAAAAGCGCTCTAAAACTTGATTGACAGCAAACTCGCGTACTTTTCCCTTCGCTTACTTTTTTACCTATCGCGTTTATCATTTGTACGCCATGGCTCACACCAATAGCAAATACTAAAAATGGAACTAATATCGACATTGGATCAAGTCCAAAGCCAAGGCTTGAAAGCAACCCTAACTGCCATGCAACCGCAATGATCGAGCATGCAATGGGTAAGATTGTAAGCTTTAAGCTTCCACAGAACAGCCAAACCATAATAAATGTGAAGGCTATGGCAATTGCAAAAAATAACACAACGCCTTTAGCCCCTTCTGCAATATCACCAGCCATCTTTGCAAAACCGATAATATGAATACTCACTTTATCGGTACTCAGAGGCTCTCTTAACTCTGATTCGAGCTTTTCTGCAAAGGCTAACGTGTCTAACTTTTCTTGCGTTTGTGGGTCAGTTTCTAATAATTGCGCTGTTACCATTGCACACGAATAGTCGCTTGCAATCATACGACCAACAACTTTTGCTTTTTCTATATTTTCTTTAACAACGGCTAAGCCACGTTCGTTTGCCTTAAAGTTTGCAGGAATAATTGGGCCACCGGCAAAACCATCCTCAACCACTTCGACAAATCGGGCGCTAGGAGCAAATATAGAGTTTACGAGCGGTCTGTTTACACCGGGTATAAAATAAAGCTGATCATGAACAGCTTTTAACTGAGTAAAAAATTCTGGATTGAATATGTTACCACTGTCATCACACACTGAAATTAAAATACTATTCGCACCACCAAACTGCTTTTCATGCTTGGTATACACTTTCATGTATTCGTGATTTAAAGGGATATTTTTGTTAAACGAAGCATCTAGTTGAATGTGCGTGGCTTTGAAAATAAGCAAACAAGTAATAATTGCAAAACTTATAAGCACAACTAAGCGATGTCTAAAAATCGCTTTTTCTATAAAATCTAAAATAGTATGCATTAAGGGGTCAACTCCTTCACTTTAATGCCATCTTCAGTAGCCATTACCAATTTATTATTTTTAATCACACCATCAAGTATCGCTTTACCATCAGCAAGTTGCTCATGAGTTAATAAACCATCCTGTAAGTGAAAAATCACCCCGCTATTTGCTAGCATTAACCACTGTTTGTTATTGTAATTAATAATGCTGTTTACAGTAGCAGCTTTAGTACTTTCAAGGTGAAGCCACTCTTCTTCATCACGCTGCTTGCTGAATACATTACCTCTAAGCCCTGCGACTACTTCTTGAGAATTATCTGAATTAAAAGCGAAGAAAGAACCTGGGTATATTTCTTCAAGACGCAGCCAAGTTTTACCGTTATCTGTGCTTCTCGCTAGTAAGCCCATCTCACCAACAAGCATTAAGCCTTCAGAAGTTTGTTCAATTCGATTAAAATGTGGCAGGATTGATGCTGTTTCGGCCTCGTATCCTTCAGGATCATTGTCTTTTAAGTCGTTTAAATAATCTCTGTCTTCACTGAACAATAGAGAATCTAAAAATCGTTTTTCCCATTGTTTACCACCATCAGTAGTATGGTAAAACATGCCATACGCACCCACGGCAAAGCCTTCTAATTTATCTTTAAATAATATATCTAAACACGGCTTATCTAAAGAAGGCTTAGCCTGTTGTAATTGCCAATTATTACCACCATCAACAGTATTAATAATTGTGGCATCGTGCCCACATGCCCAACCGTTGTTTTCATCACTAAAATCAACAGCGGTTAATAACACTTGCGTAGGCACTAATTCTGCTTGTTGCCACATTTCACCATTTGTACTTTTTATAACTGTGCCATGTTTACCTACAGCAACTAATTCATTGCCTGTATTGATAATGTCAGTTAATAGTGTTTTTTGTGCATTAGGCGCACTAATTGCGTTTTTTGGTGTATCTTGAGCAAAACTCGCACCGCTTATAATCAGGCTGGCACATACCAAATACTTCATAAATTTTAATCGCCTTGAACTGAAAGGAGTGTTTGTCTTTGTAAACGAGGAAAGTTTTTGCGTTGAAAGACAAACGCGATGAGAAAGGAAAAAGGCACCTAACTTAAAATTAGGTGCCTAGTTTTAATTTATCTACCTGCGCGACGTAAGGCGCTAGATGTAAATTCATTATCATTAAATGATTTTGAAAAATCGTACATTTTTTCTTGGTTATCTAAACCAATTGCTAAATAACGACGTGAATTCAAATCATGATAAACTTCTAACGTACTCCACTGAGTGGGTACTTCGTAGTAGTTAAGACCGTAAGCCATTGCTACACGGTAAAGCTGATCACGGTTATCGTAAATGTCTGTTACCGTTACTTGCCAGCTATCTTCATCTATATAAAACACACGTTTTTTATAAATGTGACGCGTATCATCTTTAAGGTTAGCCTCTACTACCCAAACACGGTGCTTTTCATAACGAGTATGCTCAGGATTGATGTGGCCAGGCTTTAAAATGTCATCATACTCTAGCTTGTCACTGTGAAGCTTGTAGCTATTATATGGAACATAAAGCTCTTGCTTACCTTTAAGCGTCCAGTTGTAACGGTTTGGTGAGCCATTGAACATATCAAAGTCATCAGTAGTACGTAAGCTATCTGCTGCAGTACCCGGTGCGTCATAAGCAACGTTTGGTGCACGGCGAACACGACGCTGACCAGAATTATATGTCCATGCTTGGCGTGGCGTTAATATTTGGTCCATTGTTTCATGTACTAGTAATGCAGTACCCGCAAGTCGTGCCGGTTGAGTAACACTCTGTTTAAACTTAAACAATATGTTTGAGTCTTGCAGCTCGGCAGGTGTAGCACTTGGATCAGAATATTTAACAAGTAGCTGTTCATCAAAACCAACATAGTTGTAAGAACCTGATGCTGTAGGTGCAGCTTGTCCACCAAAACGTTCGATTGACTCACCTCTAAAACGTAATAAATGGTTCCAGATTGCTTCTAAACCTGTTTTAGGGATAGGGAATGGTATACCAATAGCCGTATTTTTAATTCCGTTTCCGCCTTCAATCAATTCGGCAGTAGGCGAAAACTCTTTGGTTGCATCATAAACAAACTGAGGATATGAGGCCGAACGGCGTGTCTCATACACTGGCATTTTGAATGTGTCTGGATACGCTTCAAACAAAGCAATTTGGCCTGGGCTCAAGTTAGCTTTATATTTATCGATGTTTGATTTATCAATAGTGAAAAGCACTTTATCACTTGAAAAAGGGTCTAGGTGATGCATGCCAACTTCGTATCCTGCAGGAGCTGCAGTAATACCATTGTTCCATGCTGGAATTGAGCCGTCAGCGTTACCTGCTTTTTCGGCACCCATTGGCGTTAAATCTTGACCTAAACGCGCTACTTCTTCAGCTGATAGTTTTGCTAAAGTAGCATTACTTGCAAACAAGCTAGCAAAAGCTGCTGCAATGAGGGTAGGTTTTTTAAGCATAATAATGTTACCCCTAAATAGAATATTTTAAATTGAAAGAAACGTAATCGCGGTCTGAGAAGGTGTTTACACCACCACCGCCCCAAAATGAGTTGTAGCTCACGTCAAGTGACCACGCATTTTGGTAGTTAAAGTTCATAGTAGCACCTAATGACTTACGATCTTCAATGAACAAGAACATCGGATCAGGTGTGTTACCATTTACGTCATGTGAAAATACAAAGCGAGGTGAAAAGTTAATACCGTTGTAAAGGTTAAAATAGTCACCCTTAGCAATTAGTCGGTAACCCCACGATGAACCCGTTGCAAACGACTTTTCTTCAGGACCATTTGAAAGACCTAAATGCAACGTTGAGTAATCTGTTGTACCTGGGCCAGTGATAACACCACTTCGACCAGTACCTGACACATTTAAACGCATTTCATCGTAATCTGGCATATCGTGAATTTTAACGGCGCCCACTTCACCTACCACAGCCCAACTGTCCGCTCCTAATGACGGGCCAAATAAATGCGTTGCAGTAAACTGAATTTGTGAGGTATCACGTTCAATATAACCTTTTGCAACTTCTCCTGGACCTACAGAACTGATTGCATCACCAATACTCATTTGCGAAATACCGGCAAAATCAGGACGAATACCAGCAACAGCTAGCTGTTCAGGCATTGCTGTGTAAAGTAATTCTACATCATCAATTTGCAGAGGCTCGTCTTGTCTAAAAGCAAATTCACCTGCAAACGCAGTCTCGCCAATAGTCGTATTAAAGCTCACACCATAAAGTTTTATATCTTCAGGGTATTCATTCTCAGCTTTAGAAAATGCAACTAAGTCAGCAACATTATCATCAGTGATTTCTGTTGTAGAAAGCATTGCTAAATCTTGTGCAATGGCAGCTTGAGAAAAATTAGATACACGCCCTGAAATAAGAGGACGACGGCTGTGGTAATTTACGTGGTAAAGCGCAATTTCAGTGTCATTCCACTCGGGTAAAAATATGCCTAATCGTAAACCATATTGACCACCATCATCTGGTTCAGTTTTACCGTTACTACCTTTACCTTTAAGTGCAACCTTGGTTGGGTGCGCTAGGTACATATTAGCTAGTAGAGCTTGGCCTTCTGCACTTGTAGGGTCAATACCCTGAGCCGCAGCTACTTGAGCATAGGTTGCAGTTAAGTTATTTAAACTTTCAGTTAAAAATGCAACATCTATATCAGGGTTAGACGTAAAGCCTAGCTGAACGTTTTGTTGGTAACCATTTTCTGCTGCAAAGTCATTGGTAGAAAAATAAGTACCTGCAGCTGGCAAGCGAGTCTCATGCCATTGGTACTGATAAAAACCTTCTAGGGTGATGTTATCAGTAATACCCAATGATGCCCAAAGCATACCAACAGGAATAAATGCTTCTTTAAGCTCTGCGCCTGGCGCTTTCAATCTATCGATATCTACAGGGTTAACATTTATACCATGAGATATAAGCGTGCTTTCACCCCAGTTAACAACTTGTTGACCAAGACGAACTGAAAGTGGGTTTTTGCCGTCGTTTAAATCAAAGTCAGCCCACACAAACGCATCTAATAAGCGAATATCTGCACAGCTTTGTTCTTTTGTATCTTCATCATCACAAGGGTCTACGCTTTGACCTGATGTAGGGTTTGCATAGGCAAAGTCACCATCCATCAAAGCAAAGTCATAAAAGTACATAAAACGAGTAAATAGACCGTAGTTATCTTTGTTTATTGAAAGGTCATGTGTTCCCTTTAACAGTTTGGAAAATGAATCACCGCTGTCAAAGTTAAGATTACCTGCGTCACCATTATTTGAATACGATCCAGGCTGTGCCCAAACATCTTGTGAAGAATAAATAGTATTTAAGGCTGGGTTGTAACCAGTCCAATCAAAAGCAGGGTTATTACTTTTACCTATTAAGCTAAAGTCTCTATCTTCTACACGAATACTTTGGCCGTAAGAAAAAGTTGAATCGAAGGTTATATCAAACCCTCCGGCGTCGAATGTTACAGCCTGTGAACTTGCTGTAGTTAAAGCTAAACTAGCGGCTGCTAAACCTATAGCGATTTTGTTTTTAACAAAAAGCGATCTTCTTATCATTGTGGTTCCCCCCTGTCGCGGGTCATATTGTGTGATCAAGTTATTGTTTTTAGTGTAATCGTAACGATAGAAGCGAATTGTATAAATTACAAATAGTCGCATTCAATCTGTCATATATATAGTGTGTCAGCTGACGTTTACGTATTGGTAAGACGTCATACCAGATAATTTATACACGTTATTTAACAATAGAACAAATTGAAATTAACAAAAAGACAATATTTTTATGGTTTTATAACATAAAAATAGCGCTCTAAGCCACTCGTTCAATACGAATAAATTTATTTTCAGGGGTGAGTAACATTCTAAAACGCCCTCTGACACCTAAACTTGTAACAAACGGTCTTAAATGATCGGCAGAAAACCGAATTGACTTCCCACCCTCTTCAACCACTTGCACAGAACTATATCGACCGTGGTAGTAATCCATACAGTCGTTATAGCTCAATCTTAAATTAAAGTAATATTCAAGCATTTAATTAAGCGCTTTTTCAACCTTCTCGAATAAGTCGTCACTTAGTCCATCTAAATTAGATAAACGTTCTAATTGCGTTCTCATAAGTGCTGAACGTGTTTTATCATAACGTTTCCAAGACATAAACGGTGTTAGCATTCTTGACGCATTTTGTGGATTTATTGCATTCAGCTTAACAAGTAAATCACCAAGCAATTCATATCCTTGCCCGTCAGCACGTTGAAATTGCTGAGTGTTAAAGTAGCTAAAACTCCCCACTAAAGCACGGACTCTATTGGGATTGGAAAAATCAAAACTTGGGTGCTCGTATAATGACTTAATATTAATAATAGCATCTTCACCTGTTTGCATTGCTTGAAGCGCAAACCACTTATCCATAACAAGTACATCATGTCGCCATTGACTATCAAAGTGCGACAATAAATCATCACAAAGCGGATGAGAGGCTTTTACCACAGCGCTAAGTGCACCCAATACATTGGTCATATTTGACGAGCTAGCAGCTAACTTAATAAATTTATCTGTTTGTTTGCTCGGCACCTTTGCAAGATAATGCAGGCAAATTTGCTGTAGTGAGCGCACAGCAACCGCTTCGGCGCTTATGCTGCCATCGTCATGTAATGAACCAAAACATGCAATAAGCTCATCATTAAGGCTTGTGGCAATTTGTATTTCGAACTGTGCTACAACATGAATAATTTCATCAACAGGAATAATTTCAAATTCTGCGGCTAAAGTGTCAAAGCTAGGTAATTTTAATAACTCTGCAATTAACGCTAAATCGCCTTGTTTTGAAACAATTAAAACACGCAAGGCTTCAATTATCTCGTCACTTAATTGAAATTGTGTATCTGAGTTAATTGCTGCTTTTACCGCTTTTATAAACAATTGTTGCTGTGCATCCCAACGTGAAAAATCACTTCGTGCAAAACGCATAATATGCAAAAGCTCAAGCTCAGTTGTTTGTTGAGTTAGAATACACGGAGCAGAAAAGTCTTCTAACAACACGGCAACAGGTTTACAAGTCACATTCTCAAAAGTATAACTCTGCTTTTTATCGGTAACATCAAGCACATTACTAACTTTTAAACCTTTGTACAGTAATTCGATACTATTGCCAGATTCGTCCAACAACTCAATAGCAAACGGGATGTGCAACGGTTTGTTATCGGGCTGATTAATCGGTGCTTTTTGCTCTATGGTTAGTGTGTAGGTGTTTGAGGCACTGTCGTAATGCTCTATAACATTCAAACGAGGTGTGCCCGCCTGACTATACCAACGCTTGAACTGCCCTAAATTAACACCCGATGCGTCACTCATAGCACTGACAAAGTCGTCACACGTAACTGCTTGGCCGTCATGACGTTTAAAGTAAAGCGCCATCCCTTTTTGAAAGTTAACCTCACCAAGCAAGGTGTGCATCATTCTTATTACTTCAGCACCCTTGTCGTATACTGTTACGGTATAAAAGTTATTCATTTCAATAACTTTTTCCGGTCGAATAGGATGTGCCATAGGCCCTGCGTCTTCACTGAACTGATGCGTACGCATCACCTTAACAGCATCAATGCGGTTGAGTGCACGCGATCCAAGGTCACTACTAAATTCTTGGTCTCTAAATACAGTGAGTCCCTCTTTAAGTGATAACTGAAACCAATCTCTGCACGTAACACGATTACCAGTCCAATTGTGAAAGTATTCATGACCTACTATAGACTCAATAGTATGGTAATCTTTATCCGTTGCTGTTTCTTGATTGGCCAAAACACATTTACTGTTAAATATATTTAAGCCTTTGTTTTCCATTGCACCCATATTAAAGAAATCTACGGCTACAATCATGTATATATCAAGGTCATATTCTAAATTAAAACGCTCTTCATCCCATTGCATAGATTTTTTAAGGGATTGCATCGCATGCGGTGTTTTAGGCAAATTACCCTTATCTACAAATAATGCTAAATCAATTTTTCGGCCACTTTTAGTTGTATAGGTATCGTTTAATACATCAAAATCACCAGCAACTAATGCAAATAAATAGCTTGGTTTTTTAAATGGGTCTTGCCATTTAGAAAAATGACGGCCGTCAGGTGTCTCACCTTTGTCAATTTGGTTACCATTAGATAATAAATGCGTATAACTTGAATCAGCAATAATAGTCACATCAAACGTAGACAACACATCAGGACGATCCATGTAATATGTTATCTTTCTGAAGCCCTGCGCCTCACACTGTGTACAATACGCTCCACCAGATAAGTAAAGACCTTCTAAAGATGTATTTGTCTCAGGAGATATCTCAGTCACAATACGTAATTTACAACGCTCTGGTAAGTTATTAATAATTAGCTGCTCATCAACAACGCTATAATCTGTTATCTCAATCGCATCTATCGATAAGGACGTTAAACGTAAATTTATGCCATCTAGAATCAGAGGTGATTGATTATCACCAACACGCGTTAACGTCAGTACGCTTGTTACCGTTGTAGTTTTAGGCTGAAGATCAAACGTTAAGTCTGTGTGGTCTATTAAAAAATTTGGTGCTTTATAGTCTTTGAGATATTGAGCTTGGGGCGTTTTTGAGTCGGTCATAATTACTCCAAAAAAAGCGCCTCTATATGAAGAGGCGCTACTAAATTTAGGCTGATTGTTTCGGCTTAATACGTAAAATCTTAATACCGAGATACGCATATATAACAGCTAAAACGGGATTAATTAAGTTAAAGAAAGCGTAAAGTGCGTAATCGAAAGGGTTTATTAAAAGTACACTTTGCATGTAAGCACCACATGTATTCCAAGGAATAAGTGGACTGGTAATCGTACCGCCATCTTCTAAGGTGCGAGATAAATTAACCGGCTTTAAACCGCGCTTTTTATATTCATCTTTAAACATACGTCCAGGAACCACAATAGCAATATATTGATCGGCTGCAATGAGATTAGTACCAATACACGTTGCAATGGTAGAGGCAATTAAAGAGCCAGTACTTTTCGCTATTTTTAAAATACTTTTTACGAAAATGTCTAACAAGCCTGTTTTTTCCATAATAGCGCCAAACATAAGCGCAGTCATAATTAACCACGTCGTTGTTAACATTCCCGCCATACCACCACCGCTAAGTAGTGAGTCCATTTTGTCATCACCGGTATCGATGCTAAAACCGTCAAAAAATGTCGTCCATACTAATTTGAAATACCCAACCACTTCGCCTTGAGAAGTATCAATTTGAGAACCAATTAAGTCAGACTGAAATAGCATAGCCCAAACAGCACCAACCACAGCACCAATAGAAATAGCAGGAAAAGCAGGCATTTTTTTAATTGCTAGCACTAAAAGCACAATTAAAGGAATGAGCATCTCAAAACCAATATTGAAGTTTTGCTCCAAAATTAGCGTAATTTCGTCTAAACGCCCAGCCTCATTTGAAGCCGTTGCGTTAAAGCCCATAAATATAAATATAATAAGCGCAATCACAAAGCTAGGAACTGTTGTCCATAGCATATGCTGAATATGTTCAAATAAGTCAGAGCCAACCACTGCGGGCGCTAAGTTAGTTGTTTCAGAGAGTGGGCTTAGTTTGTCACCAAAATACGCACCAGATATAACAGCACCAGCTGTAACTGTCTGATCTAAACCAAGACCCGTAGCAACACCTAATAAAGCAACACCAATTGTAGCTGCAGTAGTCCACGAGCTACCAATGCTCATAGCCACAATGCCACAAATTAAACAACTTGCAGCATAAAACCAACTAGGGTTAATTACTTGCAGGCCATAATATATTAGCGTTGGTACTGTGCCTGATAACAACCAAGTACCTATCAAAGCACCTACCATTAATAAGATTAATATAGCGCCAAGAGAGAGCGTTATACCCTCAATCATAGCTTGCTCAAGCTTTTTCCACGTGTAGCCGTTTTTTAGGCCAATTAGAGCAGCTGCGAAGGTTGCAAATAAAAGTGCAATTTGGTTTGGTCCAGATGACGAGTTGTCACCAAATAAGTAAACCGCAGCCCCTAACAAACAAATTAAAACTGAAATAGGAATTAATGCATCAAGAAATGAGGCGGGTTTTACTGGTTTATCATCCAATGGGTTCAAAGTTGAGACTCCTACACACATACAGCGTGTTTAATTATTATTTTTAGCACTTAGTGCGTATTAACTGAGCATTTCTAAGCCGGCTCAATTTTTAATAGTTAGAGATTATAACAATTTAGGCTGTGATAGGTAGCAAAAAAGGCGCACGAGCGCCTTTTTTGTAGTGGTAAAACCAGTTTTTACTTTTTGGCGATGCGACCAAAGTTAATGTAGTCCTGAGTAATTAAGGCCGCTTCTTCAAGGAACGGGTCAAGCTCATCAATTACATCTGGTACATCATCTAGGTTTTCAACCGGATCTTTACCTAATCGTTTCAAGCGCTCATTTGTACGAACTAATGCACGCGCTTCACCTTCTTCTTTTTCTTTAATACGCGTGGCTTCAACTAAAGAAATCGTTTTACGATCTTTTTCTTCGTTGTACAACGCTATATCATCAAACACGTAGCCGAACTCAGGTTCAGATTTAATACGATCTTTATGCTGCTTTTCTAGGTAAGGAATAACTGGAGTTAAATTTCCTAACTTTTTATATTTTGCTTTAACAATGCTATCCCAAGGAAGTGCATTATCTTGTTTACTTTCACCCCACTCGGCAGGATCTATAGCCGATGGAAATGAAATGTCAGGAATAACACCTTTGTGCTGAGTACTGCCGCCATTAATACGGTAAAATTTAGCTATGGTGTATTGCACGCTACCTAATGGGTTATCGTAAAGATCATACGCTCTTGCAAGACCTTTATGTTGCTGCACAGTGCCTTTACCAAATGTTTGTTCGCCAATAATAACAGCGCGACCATAATCTTGCATTGCAGCGGCAAAAATCTCAGATGCAGACGCACTGTAACGATCAACTAAAACCGTTAATGGCCCGTCGTAATAAGTAACTCCATCACGATCTCTTTGCTCTTCAATTCGGTTATTTAGAGTATGTATTTGTACAACAGGACCTTGATCGAAAAATAAGCCAGAAAGCTGGGTCGCTTCGTATAACGAACCACCACCATTTTGACGTAAGTCGATAATAATACCGTCTACTTTAGCCTCTTTTAATTTAGCTAACTCAACTTTTACGTCTTTAGACAAATTATTGTAAAAACCTGGGATTTCAATAACCCCAATCTTGCTTGATAAATCAGAATATTTAGCTTCGAACACTTCTGACTTTGCAGCTCTGTCTTCAAGACGGATTTTGTCACGAGTAATTTCGACCACTTTAGGTGTGCCATGAGCATCTGCACCTTTCAAATATTGCAAACGTACTTTCGTACCTTTAGGGCCTTTTATTAAATCTACAACATCATCTAAACGCCAGCCAATCACATCGGTAAAATCTTCACCGTCTTGTGCTACGCCAATAATACGGTCATCTGCTTTAATTTGTTCGGTTTTGTCTGCGGGACCGCCTGGTACAAGACTACGAATTACGGTGTAATCTTCGTCAGGAGTTAGTACAGCACCAATGCCTTCAAGTTCTAAGTCCATATCCATTTTAAATTGTTCAGCACGTCTTGGTGATAAGTAAGACGTATGCGCCTCAATCGTGCGAGCTAAAGAATTTAAAACAATTTGAAATGCATCTTCTGAGTTAGATTGAACTAGACGCTTTTCAGCGTTTTTGTATCGCTTGGTAAGAACCTCTTTGATTCCTTCCCAATCTTTACCAGTCATTTTTAATCGCAGTGCATCGTACTTAACACGCTCTCGCCAGATCTCGTCTAGCTCTGCTTGCGATGTTGGCCACGTTGCATCTTCACGATCAAAAAAGTATTCATCTTGTTTTTCGAACGTCATTTCATTTTCTAATAAAGAAAGTGAATATTCGTAACGTTCAAAACGGCGCTTTAGGCTTAAATTAAAAATATCAAACGTGAAGCCTAGCTTGCCGGTAGTTAAAGCGTTGTCAAAGCTATCGCGATATTGCTCAAAGGATGCAATATCACTGGCTAAAAAAACGCTTTTATTAAAATCAAGGGATTCGATGTAACGATCGTACACTTTACTAGAAAGTTCATCGTTAAATCGAACCGGGATATAGTGTGAACGAGTAAATAAGCTTGCCACGCGCTTACTGGCAGTGCCATGTTGACTTTCTTGCTTGAGTAGAGGTAAATCATCAATGGTGACAGGCTCTACAGAAGCAAATAATGAACCTGAAAACAGGGCTGCAACTACCGGAATGAGCGTAAACTTTTTACTCATACAAACTCCTTAATTTATGTACAACTTAAACAGTGTATAAGCTGTCTGCTTTGGTTTTAACTTGCATACCAGTCACTAATTCAACATGAACGTCGTCTTTATTTACTTCAGTGATTACTGCATTTACAAGTGCTTGGCCTAGTTTAACTTTAACCTTGTTATTAACCTTGACCTCTGTTGCTGGTAAAGGTTCAATTTTACCTGAACGTTTAGCGGGTGCAGATTTAGTTGCTTTGCTAGCTGACGCATTTTTATCAGCGCCCTTGTTTGCATGTGCAGGCTTCTTCTTAAAGTTTTTAGAATCTGAGTCTTGACGTGGACGCTGTTGTTTTTTGCGCTTCGCCATTTTTGCACGGCTTTCTTCTAGTGCTTTTTGAGCATGATCAATGTGCTCTTGCTCAACTTTTTCACCTTCATTGCCATCAAGGTCAATACGAAACTCCGACTTTGTCACAGCTTCTAAATAACGCCAGTTAGACGTGTATTTTCTTAGTGCTTGACGAACTTGAGTCTTGCTTACTTTTTCAGACCCTTCAATACGCTCAGCAATATCTTTAAAAATACCGACTTTAAGCGGTTTGATACCGTCTTTTTGTTTAAAACATTGTGGAAATTCTTGGTACAAGAACTCCAATACTTCATTAATATCTTTTAGCTTGTTTGTGGTTTCCATTTTAGAACCTATTTTTCACATCTTTTCATCAAGGGACGAATCAACATAGTGTATTACCCAGTCGACCAGTTCTTCGAAATCGGCTTCAAGTACAGCCATATCACCTCGAAGGTGTTCCCAAATACCATTTATTATTTCATCGATTGATTCACAATCTAAATCATCTGGGAGTTTGTCCCAAGCAATGTGAATCAAATCATTGAGCGTTTCCGCTACATGTTCTTCTTCGCCTTCCCAGTCGCCTACATCTTGTAAAGCAAATAGGTAGTCTTGAACATTTAGCAAATCTTTCATTACAAGCTAGCCTCAAAGCATTTAACCAATGCTTCTAATCCCGCTTTGTCATCAGTGTCAAATCTAGAAATACTAGGACTATCAATATCTAGCACTGCAAATATTTTACCATGTTTCATGATAGGTACAACAATCTCAGAGTTCGATGCTGCATCACAGGCAATATGCCCATCGAAGGCATGAACATCTTCAATTAGTTGTGTTTGCAACGTAGCTGCAGCCGTTCCACATACACCCTTTCCAACTGGAATACGGATACATGCTGGGTTACCCTGAAATGGGCCTAGCACTAATTCTGACGGCGAATCAATAAAGTAAAAGCCCGCCCAATTTACATCCTCTAAAGAGGTAAATAACAGCGCGCTTATATTTGCCATATTAGCAATTACATTCGACTCACCGGCAATCAGCGATTCAGTTTGTTTAACTAATGACTGGTAAAAATCGTGCTTTTGCATACCAAACTACTTCTTATTAAACATACAGTAGCTAAAGGTACTCTTTGTGATGAAAAATTGGAACCTTTTGCAGGTAAAAAAAAGGAATTTCCGTAGTTTAAAAGCGTCCTTGGTTAATAAAGACGCGATTATGATTTTGAAGTTTTACGAAGACCAAATAAAAACAGCCCTGCCGCTATTGCTGACATAACACTATTTATTAAAAATATTTCGCCTGTGGAGGCACTTAAAAGAAAGCTAAAAATAGCACCACCAAGTAAACCAAGCGTTAAAACACCGGAATAGTTTACTTTTGAATATTTAAACATTAATAAATAGCCTGGGACAACAAATGCAGCCATTGTTAAGCCAACAATATGCGCATTAGATATGGCTGTCATCAATAATGAAAAAAATATAGAGACAAATTCACCTTGTAGCGTTATTGAATAATAAATACCTAATAGGCTACCCACAATCACAGGAGAAAGTAATGAAAGCGCAACGCTTTTTGCTAATTGGTGTTTCATTTAATAGTCCTTAACAACACACTTAAACTCTATTTATAAGCATGCACCAAGAACCCAAAGTTAGAAACAGAGACTATGGTCGTAAATTACGAACAAAAATAAAACACATTAAACTACAAACGACCTACCGTTTTCGGCTAATAATTTTAATAAAGGTAAAGTTATTGCTTTTGAGTAGCAAGACAGGTGATTCATTTTCAGATGTTAAACAGGAGAGTTATTTGATGTCTTCAGCTTCATGCTTAATTTTAAAATTGATCAAACATAAATGCCAATTGCAATTGATAGTCAAATTCAAAAAACAAAAAAGCCCGCTGTTTAGCGGGCTTTAATATAATGGTGGAGAGATAGGGATTTGAACCCTAGATAGGCTACAAACCTATGCCGGTTTTCAAGACCGGTGCATTCGA